>NZ_JBJLSK010000036.1:0-36162 GCF_050871965.1 Kineococcus lubricus | reverse complement strand
ACTCCTCGGGGCGGGTGCGTTCGAGGAAGACCGAGGGGTGGCAGGGGTGGGCGCAGGCTTGCAGGACGTCGTCGCGTTGGGTGAGCAGGCCGGCGTAGGCGGCGGCGGGGTCGAGGGTGATGAGGATTGCGCCGGGTTTCATGGCCGGGACGACGGTCTGGGAGACGAGGCCGAGGACGGTGTCGGGGACGGCGAGGATGACGACGTCGGCGCCGTCGACGGCTTCGGGGGTGGGGACGGCGGTGCGGCCTTCGGCGGCCATGCGTTCGACGCCGGTGGGGGAGTTCTCGGCGTAGCGCAGGGTGTGGTGGGACTTGGCCAGGTTGCGGGAGACCCGCATGCCCATCTTGCCGCCGGCGCCGACGACGGCGACCTCGACGGCGGGAGCTTCGGTGGTGGTCACGATGTCTCTCCTGGTTTCAGACGGTGGTGGTCGAGGGGGTGACGGCGAGGTCGGCGCGGCTGCGCCGCGAGAGCACGAGGAGGATGGCCGAGGACAGCACGAGCAGGCCGCCGGTCAGCCACAGGCCCAGCTTCTCGTCGCCGGTGAGGTCGGTCAGCCAGCCCGTGACGTAGGGGGCCGAGAACCCGCCGATGTTGCCGAAGGTGTTGATGAACGCGATGCCCGCGGCGGCCGCGGCGCCGGTGAGGAACTGGGCCGGCAGCGACCAGAAGTTCGGCAGCGCCATGAAGATGCCGCATGCGGTGACGGCGATGACGAGGATGGTCAGGTACGGGGAGTTCATGTAGAGCGCGACGGGGACGCTGAGGCCGGCGACGAGGGTCGGGACCGCGATGTGCCAGCTCTTGAACCCGTTGCGGTAGATGTGCCGCGACCACAGGAACAGCGCGAGGGCGGCCGGGACGTACGGGACGGCGGTGACGAGGCCCTTCTCGAAAACCGAGAACGTCGTGCCGAAGCGCTCCTGGAAACCGCCGATGATCGTCGGCAGGAAGAACGCCAGGGAGTACAGGCCGTAGATGAGGCCGAAGTAGGCCACCGCGAGGGCCCAGACGCGGCCCACGCCGAGGATCCTGCGGGCGGGGACGTGGCCGCGCGCCTCGTTCTCACCGGCTTCGGCGTCCAGTTCGCGGCGCATCCAGGCGCGCTCGTCGGGCGTCAGCCACGTCGCGTCCTCGGGCTTGTCGGTCAGGTAGAACCAGCAGACGACGCCCAGCACGACGGCGGGCAGGCCGACGCACAGGAACATGAAGCGCCAGCCCTCCAGGCCGAGCACCCCGTGGCCGGACTGCATGAGGAAACCGGCCAGCGGGGCGCCGATGACCGTGGTCAGCGGCTGGGCCAGGTAGAAACCGGCCAGTGCGCGGCGGCGGTACTCGCGGGGGAACCACAGGGTCAGGAACAGGATCGCGCCGGGGAAGAACCCGGCCTCGGTGACCCCGAGCAGGAACCGCAGCCAGTACAGCTGGCCGGCGTCCTGGACCCAGGTGAACAGGACGGCGACGACGCCCCAGGTCACCATGATCCGGGCCAGCCACTTGCGCGCACCGAACCTGTGCAGCGCCATGTTGCTGGGGATCTCCAGGACGATGTAGCCGACGAAGAAGATCCCGGCGGCGAACCCGTACTGGGCGGCGGTGAGGGCGAGGTCGTCGTTCATCCCGTTCGGGCCGGCGAAGCTGATCGCGGTCCGGTCGAGGTAGTTGATGAAGAACATGACCGCGACGAAGGGGATGAGTCGCAGTGCGGCCTTGCGGAGGGCGGTGCTGCCGTCCGTTCGCGTGGTGTCCATCAGGACGTGCTCCCTTGCACGGGTCGTGAGGTGGGGGTCTCACGACGACTGTCGCACCGGGGAACCAGATTGGTCAACCGGTTGAGTGCATCAGTGGCCGGATTGGTACCCGGCCAGGGTGCGCAGCGAACGCGCGGTCCAGTCGGCCTCGGTGGCGCGGGTGGCGGCGGCGTCGTCCTGCGGCACCAGCCAGTGCTCGAGCACCTGGTGCACCCGGGCCGGGTCGGGCCGCACCACGTCCAGCAGGTCGAGGTAGTCGAGCTGCCCCTCGCCCAGCGGGCACGACGCGAGCGTGAACCCCGCCCAGCCCTCCCGGCGGGTGAACGCGAAGTCCTTGACGTGGATGTTCACGACCCGGTGGGCCAGCCGGCGCACCACGTCGCGGGGGTGCTCCAGGTTGGCGAGGCAGTTCGCCGGGTCCAGCACGATCCCCAGGTGCGGGGAGTCCACCGCCTCCACGATCGCGAGCAGCTCGGTCGTCGTGAGCTGCTCGTAGGTCTCCAGGCCGAGGGTCACCCCGGCGGCCGCGTACTCCGGCACGACCGCGCGCAGCCGTTCGACGATCTCGGGGTGGGAGGGGCGATCGCCGGTCGCGAACGCCATCGACCGGACGGTCACCGCGCCCAGCGACTGCGCCAGCCCCAGGTGCTTGCGCAGGTGCTCGGGCCGGGTGCCGCGGGTCCCGGTCTCCAGGACCAGCCCCCGCTCGGCCGCCGCGGCCCGCAGCTGCGCGGCCCCCGCCGGGGTCAGCGCCTCCAGGTCCGGGTGGTCGCAGACCTGGAACACCTGCCCGCCGAGGTCGGCGATCTCGTGGAGCATCGCCGGCAGGGAGGCCGGTTCCGGCGCGGACGGGTCGGCGCGGTGCTGGTACGCGTAGGTGGACACTCCGATGGCCACGATGCCTCCTTCACGGCCCCGGCGACCGGGGCGCTGAATTGGTCAACCGGTTCGAGAGTACCGTTCGCCTGTCGCGCGCGGGGAAGCAAGGCGGAGCCGGGGGTGTTGAACCCGTCGACCGGTAGGCGACGCCCGGGCGGGTGCCCGGGACGGGCCCACCGGGAGAGGATGAGGACATGACTGATCTGCAGTGGCGCGTGGTGCTGGCGGCCGACGAGGCCGGGGTGTCCTACAAGGACGCGATCAAGGCCGACCTGCTGAAGGACCCCCGGGTCAAGGAGGTCCTGGACGTCGGGGTGAACTCCGACACCGACAAGACCGCCTACCCGCACGTGGCCGTCGCCGGGGCCCGCAAGATCGCCGCCGGGGAGGCCGACCGCGGGATCTTCGTGTGCGGCACGGGGATCGGGGTGGCGATCGCGGCGAACAAGGTGCCGGGCATCCGCGCCTCGGTCGCGCACGACTCGTTCTCGGTGGAGCGGCTGGTCCTGTCGAACAACGGTCAGGTCCTGACCCTGGGTGAGCGGGTCATCGGCAAGGAGCTGGCGCGGCGCCTGGCCAAGGAGTTCCTGGACTACACGTTCGACGAGACCTCGGCGTCGGCGGCCAAGGTCGACGCGATCACCGGGTACGAGACCGCCGCCACCGACGGGGAGACCTCCGCGTCCTCCTGCTGACCCGCACGCCCTCCGGGGTTCGGCCCGTGGCCGGTCACCGGCGCCGCGTCCGGCACCCCCGAGGAGGGGTGACAGGATGCGGCGCGGGGACGGGCGCGAGGAGGCGGACGTGGTGGGTGCGGTTCGGGAACTGCTGCTCGGGGTCGACATCGGCACCGGCAGCAGCAAGGGCGTCCTGACGACCCTCGACGGCCGCGTGCTGGCCCGCGCCTCGCGCCGGCACCGCACCGACAACCCCCGCCCCGGCTACGTCGAGCACGACGCCGACGCCGTCTGGTGGGCCGACTTCTGCGCCATCTCCCGCGAGCTCACCGACCGGGCCGCCGACCCCGACGACGTCGTCCACGGCCGCGTCGTCGCCGTCGGGACCAGCGGCATCGGGCCCACCGCGCTGCTGGCCGACGAGCACGGCCGTCCGCTGCGGCCCGCGATCCTCTACGGCGTCGACACCCGGTCCGTCCCCGAAGCCGTCGAGCTGGAGGAGCGCTACGGGACCGACGACCTGCTGCGCCGCTGCGGTTCACGGATGTCGTCGCAGGCCGCCGGCGGCAAGCTCGCGTGGCTGCGTCGGCACGAACCGGACGTGTTCGCCCGGGCCCGCTACTTCTTCATGTCGAACTCCTACCTGGCGTTCCGGCTGACCGGTGAGTACGTGCTCGACCAGCACTCCGCGAGCCAGTCCACCCCGCTGTACGACCGGCACGCGGCCGCCTGGATCGAGGACCGCTGCGAGGAGGTCGCCCCCGGCCTGCCCGTGCCGCGGCTCGTCTGGCCCTCCGAACGGGTCGGCACCGTGACCCCCGAGGCGGCCGCCGCCACCGGGATCCCCGCCGGCACCCCCGTCGCGGCCGGGACGTGCGACGCGTGGGCCGAGGCGGAGAGCGTCGACGTCGGGCGCCCCGGCGACCTCATGGTCATGTACGGGTCCACGACGTTCTTCATCGCCGTCACCGACGGCCCCCGGTCCCACCCCTCGCTGTGGGGGACCGCCGGGGTCCGCCCCGGGCAGAGCACCCTGGCCGCGGGCATGGCCAGTTCCGGCAGCGCCGTGGAGTGGTGGCGCGAGACCACCGGCTCGCCCGACGTGTCCGAACTCGTCGCCGAGGCCGCCGCCGCCCCGCCGGGCGCGAACGGTCTCGTGGCCCTGCCGTACTTCGCCGGGGAACGGACCCCGTTCGCCGACCCCGACGCCCGGGGCGCGCTGCTCGGGCTGACGCTGCGCACCACCCGCGGCGAGGTCGACCGCGCGCTGCTGGAAGCCACCGCGTTCGGGGTGCGGCACAACCTCGACGAGATCCGCGCCGCCGGTGTCGACGTCCGGCGCGTCGTCGCCGTCGGCGGCGGGACCGGCTCGGCGCTGTGGCCACAGATCGTCTCCGACGTCACCGGGCTGCGGCAGGAGCTGCCCGCCGAGCGCATCGGCGCCTCCCTGGGCGACGCGAAGTTCGCCGCCGTCGCCCTCGGCGCGGTCGACGTCGACGCCACCTGGAACCGCGTCGAGTCGGCCACCGAACCCGACCCGGACGCCGCGCAGGTCTACGCCGAGCTGTACCCGGCGTACCGGGCGCTGCACGAGGCGACCGCCGGGCTCCAGCACCAGCTGTCCGCCCTGGAACGCCGCACCCGCACCTGAGACGGCGGCGCCGTTCACCGCGCGCGACGGTCGGCGAGGTGCTTGGCTCAGGTGCTGGTCGAACCAGGGCAGGCACCACCACGACGACGTCGGAGGAGACCCGTGAGCCCAGCGACGGGACCCGTGCGGACCGCGAACGACAGCGGCGGCCTGACCGGGGCGGTGGTGGTCGTCGCCCTCGTCTCGGCCATCTCCGGCCTGCTGTACGGCTACGACACCGGCATCATCTCCGGCGCCCTGCTGCAGATCACCGACGACTTCGACACCGGCAACGGCTGGGAACAGGTCATCGCCGCCTCCATCCTGGCCGGGGCGGTGATCGGCGCGCTGACGTGCAGCCGGCTCGGCGAGCGCCGCGGCCGGCGCGGGACCCTGCTCGTCGTGGGCGTCGTCTTCGTCGTCGGCACCCTCGGCGCCGCGTTCGCCCCGAACCCCGTCACCCTCTCCCTGGCCCGGCTCGTCCTGGGTTTCGCCGTCGGCGGCGCCACCCAGACCGCCCCCGTCTACGTCGCCGAACTGGCCCCCACGAAGTACCGCGGGCGGCTCGTCCTGTGCTTCCAGATCGCCATCGGGGCCGGGATCCTCACCGCCACGATCGTCGGGGCCAGCGAGGCGGTGGACTGGCGGGTGGCGATCGGCGCCGCCGCGGTCCCCGCGGTCCTCATGACGGTGCTCATGCTGCGGCTGCCGGAGAGCCCCCGCTGGCTGCTCAAGGCCGGCCACGACGACCGCGCCCGCGAAGCGCTCGAACGGGTCCGGCCCCCGCGCGCCGACGTCAGCGCCGAGCTCGGGGAGATGAGCGAGCTCGTCGACGCCGAACGGCAGGCGAAGACCAAGGGGTGGCGCGGGCTGCGCGAACCCTGGGTGCGCCCGGCGCTGATCGTCGGCTGCGGCCTCGCCGTCTTCACCCAGCTGTCCGGCATCGAGATGATCGTGTACTACTCCCCGACGATCCTCACCGACAACGGTTTCTCCGACACCGCCGCGCTGCGGGTCTCGGTGGCCCTGGGCGCCACGTACCTCGTCACCCAGCTCATCGGCCTCAGCATCATCGACCGGGTCGGGCGCCGCCGGCTGACCCTCATCACCCTGCCCGGGGCGGCGCTCGCGCTGATCGTGCTGGGCACGTTCTTCGTCACCGGCAACGCCGGCAAGGAGCAGATCCCCTGGATCGTCGCGACCCTCGTCGCGTTCATGGCGTTCACCGCCGGCGGCATCCAGCTCATGGGGTGGCTCACGGGGTCGGAGATCTACCCGCTGGCCACCCGGTCGGCGGGGGCGGCGGCGCAGTCGGCGTCGCTGTGGGGCACGAACCTGCTCATCACCCTGACGCTGCTGAGCATCATGGAGACGATCGGGACCGGGCAGACGTTCTGGCTGTACGCCGCGTTCAACGTCGTCGCGTTCGTCTTCCTGTTCAAGAAGATGCCCGAACTCACCGGTCACAGCCTGGAGGGGATCGAGGGCCGGTTGCGGGAGGGCAGGTTCCGGCCCGCCGACTTCGCCGGGCACCGCGCGGACCGCTGAGTCCGGGCGCCAGGACGGGTCCGCACCGGCATGGCCACGTTCGTCTCCTCCGCCTCCACCTCCCTCGACGGGTTCGTCGCGCTGCCCGACGACACCCCCGGCCCGCTGTTCGACTGGTACGACGCCGGTGACGTCGCCGTGCAGAACGCCGGTGACCTGCCCGACTTCCACCTCACGCCCGCGAGCGCCGCGCACTGGCACGCGTGGCGGGCCTCGCTGGGGTGCCTGGTCGTGGGCCGCAGGTTGTTCGACCTCACCGACGGGTGGCGCGGAGAGCACCCCCTCGGGGTGCCGTTCGTCGTCCTGACGCACTCCCCGCCGGCGGCGTGGGCGCACGCGGGGTCGTCGGGCGTGGAGTTCGCCACCGACCTCGACGACGCGCTGGGCCGGGCGGCCGCGGTCGCCGGGGACGCGGTGGTGGGGGTGGCGGCCGGGCAGGTCGCGACGCAGGTGCTGGCCGCCGGGGCGCTGGACGCGGTGCGGGTGGACCTGGTGCCGGTGTTCCTGGGGCGGGGGCGCAGGTACTTCACCGCGGACGGGCCGCCGCTGCGGCTGGGGGACCCGTCGTCGGTGGTGGTCGCCACCGGGGTCACACACCTGTCGTTCCCCGTCCGCTCCCTCAGCCGCCCAGGCGGCTGACGGTGAAGGCCGTGAGGAAACCCAGCGTGGTGACCAGACCGGTGTACAGCTGCGTCCGCTCGAACGCCTCGGGGATCATCGTGTCGGCGACCATCGTGAGGATGGCGCCGGCGGCCAGGGCGGTGATGGCCGCGACCACCTCGGGCGAGGCCGACCCCAGGGCGAGGTAGCCCAGCGCGGCGGCGGCGCCGCTGAGGACGGCGATGCCGCTCCACACCCCGAAGACGTACCGGGCGCTGCGCCCGGCCCGTTTCATGCCCGCCACGCTGGACAGGCCCTCGGGGACGTTGGAGATGACGACCGCGGCGACGACGGCGACGCTGACGCTCCCGCCGCCGAGCAGCCCGACGCCGAGGACGACCGACTCGGGGATCCCGTCGAGGAGCGCGCCGACCGCGATCGCCGCGCCGCTGCCGCCCTGCTCGGCCTCGGAGGGTTGCTGGCCACCGGACCGCTTGCGGTGCCGGGCGCCGCGGCGGGCCAGCAGGACGTTCGCGGCCAGGTACAGCCCGGCGCCGGCGAGGAACGCGCCGACGGTGGGCACCAGGCCGCCGGTGTCGGCGGCCTCCTGGGTCAGGTCGAAGGCCAGGGCGGAGATGAGGACGCCCGACCCGAAGGCCATGACCCCCGCGACGACCTTGGCCGGTACGGGCACGAACCAGGCGATCGCGCCCCCGACGACGAGCGCCGCCCCGCCCAGCAGTCCCCAGCCCCCCGCGTGCAGCCACTCCGGCACGTCCGGCCTCCGTCCTCGTGTTCGTGTTCGCGTTCCGAGACGCTCGTACCCCGGGAGGGGCGGCGCAACCGGGAGCACCCGGGGACCCGGACGGGGGTGCCGGTGGGGTGGGCGGGACCCGGCGCGGAACCCGCGGGAGCCGCCGTCCACGTCGACGCGGTGCGCCGGCGGACCACCCCCCGTCCCGGAGGTTCCGGGGACCGCGCGACCTCGGGAGGTTCTCCCCGCCGCACCGGGAGGAGATCTCCGCCGGCGCTCCGGGGACCCGCCGGCGAGTTCCCGGTGAGTGGCGTGCCGATCGTCGTGGACGACGATGCTGCACAGCGCTCTCGGGAGTTCCACGTACGCCACCGTGGTGCCGACCGCGTACGCGATCCCTTGCGGTGCAACGACCGGACGCGTGACGTCACCGACGGGCTCGTCCTCGTCCGCGTCGGGGGACCGGCGACGGGAACCCGCGCCGGCGTCGGTGTCCGGGTCCACCCCGGCCGTTCCCGCTCCCGGCCCCCAGCATCGTCCGACGACGGCGCGAGGCCGGCTGGTAACCTCCGGCGGGTGGTGAGCCGGGCGGGCCGGGCGGCGGACGAGGTTCGCCGGGGCGTCCTCGACGGCACCTACCGCGTGGGGTCGCGGCTGTCCGAACCCGACCTCTGCGCCCGTCTCGACGTGTCCCGCAACACGCTGCGCGAGGCGTTCCGGATGCTCGCCGACGAGCGCCTCGTCGTCCACGAGCTGAACCGCGGCGTCTTCGTCCGCGTCCCCGGCGCGCAGGACGTGCGGGAGCTGTTCGAGGCGCGCCGGCTCGTGGAGTGCGCGGCGGTGGACGGGTGGACGCCGGCGCGAGCCGGGGTCGACGCCGTGCACCGGGCCGTCGAGCGCGGCGAGGGCCGGGCCGCGGTGGGGGACTGGACCGGGGTCGCGGCGGCGGACGTGGAGTTCCACCGGGCGCTGACCGCCCTGGGCAGTGCCCGCGTCGACGACCTCATGCAGGGCGTCTGGCACGAGGTGCGGCTGGCGTTCCACGTCGTCGCGGCGCCCGCGCGGTTCCACGGCGCCTACCTGCCGCGCAACCGCTCGGTCCTGACGACGCTCCTGGAGCGGGGCGGCCCGGCCGCCGCCCGGGAACTGCGCACCTACCTCGACGAGGCCGAGCGCGAGGTGCTCCTGGCCTACCGGGGGCCGGGCCCGGGAGCGTGAGGCACCCTGGTGGGGTGCGGTTGTCCGGTCCCGACGTGGCGTGCTGGCTGCTGAAGTCCGCCGGCCGGCCCGCCGAACTCCCGCACCACCCCGCCGGGCCGGTCCCCCTGCGCCGCTGCCTGCGCCGCAGCTACCGCCTGGACCTGCTGCGCCCGGGCCAGCCGTGCGTGCTGTGGATCAGCGGCCGGGTGGACCCGGGCGTGGGGGCCGTCGGGCGGGTGGCCTCCGAGGCCGAGGACGGGCCCGATCCCGGCGTGCTCGTCGACCTCGTCGCGCTGCCGCGGGTGGTGCCGCGCCGCGACCTCGTGGCCGACCCCCGGTTCGCGACCGCCGAGGTGGTGCGGATGGCGGCTGGGAGCAACCCGTCGTTCCTGGACGCGACCCAGTTCGCGGCCCTCCTGGACCACCTCGGGCCCCACGCGCCCGACGGGTGGCCCCCGCGCCCCTGACCTCCCCACCCGCCCCCGCGGGTTTGCGCTCGCGCACCGGTGGGTCCTGTGCTTCTCTGGTCGAGAAGGAGAACGCGGTGTTGCGCCCGCGACTCCCCGACACGGCCTGTAGCACCACGGGCTTCGGCGGCCGCTGCGCTGGACGACACGTCCACCGCCGGCCCGTCCCGGTGAGGCTCGGCAACCCTCGCCCCCACCACCCTCGACGGCCCTGCGCCGAACGCGCCGCCGTCCCACTCCGCTCAGCGAGGAACCTCATGGCCACTGCAGAACCCAACGCCCCCACCCCCCGCGACACCCGCGTCCGCACGGCCGGCAAGGCCGGTCTCGGCGTCGCCGCCGCCGGCATCGTCGTCTTCAACGTCTCCCCCCTCATGGACTGGGTCCAGACGGAGGACGGCTCGGTCTCCCGCACCGGGTACGAGACCGACTCCCTGGTCCCCTTCATCGCCTACCTCGGGCTCGGGCTGCTGATCTCCATGGCCTACGCCGCCAAGCGCGCGCGCCGTGGCCAGCACCGCGGCCTCACCCTCGTCTCGATGGCCGTGGGGCTCGCCGCGACCGTGCAGTGCATCGCGTTCGCGCTGAACCCGATGGGCGGCCTGGAACGCGGCGACGACCTCGGCACCTCGCTCGGCGTCTACGTCGGCATCCTCGGCGCGGCCCTGTGGGCCATCGGCTCGGGCCTGCTGGCCAAGGAGGTCGAGGGCGACGACCACGAGCTCGGCCACGTCGACGTCCGCGACCAGGACCGGACCCGCACCCGCAGCACGCACTGACACCGCGCGACCGCGCCGCCCGGCCGGGCACCCCGACGGGGTGCCCGGCCGCGCGTGCGCCGGCCCCGCGTCAGCCGCGGGCGGCCCGGGCGCGCGCCTTGATCCGCCCGATGACCTCCCCCTTGGCGTCGGCGTAGTCGTTGCTGTCGTCCCAGCGCCGGCCGATGAGGTCGCGCTTGACGGCCTCGTACAGCGCGCGGTCGGCGGCGTCGGCGCGCAGGTGGTCGCGCAGCAGGAGGTAGTCGTCCACCGCGGGGTCCCCGCGCCCGTACACGTGGACGTGCACGTCGCGGGCCGGGGTGCGCACGAGCCGGTGGCCGGGTTCGCGGACCCGCAGCTCGTACCCGGCGGCCAGCAGCGCGTCGAGGTAGTCCTCCTCGGCGGTGAGGTCGGGAACCACGACGACGACGTCGACGACCGGTTTGGCGGCCAGGCCGGGCACCGAGGTGGAACCGATGTGCTCGACGCCGACGTCCAGGCCGGCCAGCGCGTCGAGGACGCGGCGCCGGTGGTCCTCGTAGACCTCCGCCCAGCGGTCGTCGTGGTCGTGCAGACCGACGTGGAGCGGTTCGGGCCCGCCGACGACCTCGACCGTCGTCACGTCCGGCCGGCGGGGCCGTTCGCGGTGCGTCACCGGGG
Source organism: Kineococcus lubricus (assembly GCF_050871965.1). Taxonomy (NCBI): domain Bacteria; kingdom Bacillati; phylum Actinomycetota; class Actinomycetes; order Kineosporiales; family Kineosporiaceae; genus Kineococcus; species Kineococcus lubricus. The sequence goes on along the minus strand of NZ_JBJLSK010000036.1, from coordinate 25,235 downwards.
CCTGCTCACGCCACCGAGAAACCGCCGTCGACCGTGAGGTCGACGCCGTTCACCATGGCCGAGGCGTCGGAGGCGAGGAACCGCACGGCGTTGCTGACGTCGCCCGGCTGGGCGAAGTGCCCCAGCGGGATGCGGGAGAGCATCGGGGCGGCCTTCGCCTCCTCGCCCCAGACCCGCTGCCCCATCTCGGTCATGACCACGGTGGGGCTGACGGAGTTCGCGCGGACCCCGGCGGGGCCGAGTTCCAGCGCCAGGACCCGGGTCGCCATGAGCAGACCGGCCTTGCTGGCCGAGTAGGAGAAGTGCTCGGCCAGCGCCAGCGAGCCCGCCACGGACGAGACGTTGACGATGCTGCCCCGCCCGGCCGCCGCCATGGCCCGGCCCACGCGGGAACCCAGCAGCGCCGGGGCGCGCAGGTTCACCGCGAGCACGCGGTCCCAGGTGGCGGCGTCGACGTCGACGACCCGCTGGGGCACCGAGATCCCCGCGTTGTTCACCAGGACGTCCAGGCCGTCGAAGGCGGCCAGCGCCGACGCGGCGAGGGCCTCGGTGTCGGCGGCGTCGGACAGGTCGGCGGCCACGACCGCGACCCGCACCCCGTGCTCGGCGCGCAGCGCCGCGGCCAGGCGTTCCAACCCGTCCCGGTCGCGGGCGCTGAGGACGAGGTCGCACCCGGCGGCGGCGAGGGTGCGCGCGACGTCCGTCCCGAGCCCCTGGGTGCTGCCGGTGACGAGGGCGCGGCGGCCGGTCAGGTCGAACGGGTCGGGGTTCACTGTTCCTCCAGGGACGAGAGCAGGCCCGACGCGGTGGCCGGGTCGGTGACGAGGTGGGTGAAGTGCCCGCCGCGGGCGCCCGCGACGATGCTGGGGACCTTCAGGTCGCCGTAGGCGACGGCGATCCGGACGGGGACCGCCCGCAGGACCTCCAGGGGGATGGCGATGAGCCGGTCGGCGCCCTCGTAGGCGACCTCGGTGCCCTGCTCGTCGTAGAACCGCGAGGCGACGTCGCCGACGGCGCCGGCGAGCGGTTCCTCGTCGGTCGGGACGAAACCGGGGATGGACTGGCGCTGCAGCGGGGGAGCGCCGATGCCCATGAGGGCGCAGCGGGCGTCGCTCCACAGCTTCGCGAACCGCTGGAACTCCTGGTCCTCGACGAGGCTGCGGCGCAGCCGGCGGCCGGGGAACGCGGGAGCGTAGAGGAACTTCGGGGTCCCGCCGACACCGGCGGCGATGCGGCGGGTGATCTCGTTCGTCTGGTACCACGCCTCGGGTTCGTCCTGGCCGCCGACCATGGGCGCGACGAGCACGCCGGGCAGGCCGGGCAGTTCGCGCTGGGCGATCTCGTAGACGGTCCGCCCGGAGGAGACGAGCAGGACGTCGCCGGGTTCGAGCCCGACCCCGGCCAGCGTCGCCGCCACGACCGGGGAGACGGCTTCGGCGACGTGCGCGGCGCCGGTGGCCGGGCACAGCGCGACCTGCTGGAGGCCGAGGGCGGTGCGCAGCCGGCCGGCGAGGTCGTCGGGGTCCTCGGCGGGCAGGGGGAGGACCTCGATGCGCACGAGGCCGCGGTCGCGGGCCTCCTGGAGCAGCCGGCTCACGGTGGCGCGGGAGGTGCCGATCCGTTCGGCGATCTCGGCCTGGGTGGCGTCCTGGAGGTAGTAGAGCGTGGCGGCGGTGTGCGCCAGCGCCAGCGGGAACCGCTTCGTGTTCGGCACCGGTGCTCTCCTCGCGTCGTGGCCGGTCGGCGTCGTCGCGCGCCGGTTCCCAGATCGTTGCACGCATGTGCTGGACAAGTGTGCCGCACGGGTCCTAGCGTTCGGAAGACCACGGAGGGTGGTCCCGGAACCACCGGGGCCACCCCGGTCCGTGGGGTCCGATCCCGCGACGACCCGCCGACGAGTCGTCCCAGCCGACATCACACACCCCCGCACCCGACGAGCACCGGGTGCGCTGCGAAGGAGCAGTCATGGCGAACACCATGAAGGCCGTGATCGTCCACGGCCCGCACGACTACCGGCTCGAGGAGGTCCCCGTCCCCGTCGCCGGTCCCGGCGAAGCCCTGCTGAAGGTCGAGGCCGTCGGGATCTGCGCCAGCGACCTGAAGTGCTACCACGGTGCCGCGAAGTTCTGGGGCGACGAGAACCGCCCCGCGTGGGCCGAGACCATGACGTCCCCCGGGCACGAGTTCACCGGCCGCATCGCCGCCATCGACGAGGAGGCCTCGAAGCGCTGGGGCGTCGTCGAGGGCGACCGGATCGTCGCCGAGCAGATCGTGCCGTGCTGGGAGTGCCGCTACTGCAACCGCGGCGACTACCACATGTGCCAGCCGCACGACATGTTCGGTTTCAAGCGCCGCACCCCCGGGGCGATGGCCGAGTACCTGGTCCTGCCGAAGGAGGCCCTCGTCCACAAGGCCCCCGACGACATCCCGCCGTGGCAGGTCGCGTACGCCGAACCGCTGTCCTGCGCCCTGCACGCCGTCGAGCGCGCGGACATCCGGTTCGACGACACCGTCGTCGTCGCCGGGTGCGGCCCCATCGGCCTGGGCATGATCGCCGGGGCCGCGGCGAAGTTCCCCAAGCGCATCATCGCCCTCGACGCCCTCCCGCAGAAGCTGGAGCTGGCGAAGAAGTGCGGCGCGGACGTCACCCTGAACATCACCGAGGTCGACGTCGTGGAGGAGGTCAAGAAGCTCACCGGCGGCTACGGCGCCGACGTCTACATCGAGGGCACCGGCCACCCCTCCGCCGTCGCGCAGGGCCTGAACCTGCTGCGCAAGCTCGGCACGTTCGTGGAGTACTCCGTGTTCAAGGACCCGGTGACGGTCGACTGGTCGATCATCTCCGACGACAAGGAGCTCAACGTCCTGGGCGCGCACCTCGGCCAGAACACCTGGCCCGCGGCGCTGCGCCTCATCGAGTCCGGCCGGCTGCCGCTCGACGAGATCTGCTCGCACCAGCTCCCGCTGGCCGAGTTCCAGAAGGGCCTGGACCTCGTCGCCGACTCCGCGAACTCCGTGAAGGTCTCCCTCATCCCCTGACCACCGCCTGACCACCCCCCACCTCGCCCGACCAGGACCCGGCGGCCGGACCGGCCGCCGGGCCGGTGGACCCTGCCCCCCTACGCGATGGAGCGTCAGCATGAACGAGTTCACGCGGTCCGAGAGCGGACTGCACGTCCCGCAGAAGAAGGTCACCCGGCGGTCCCTGCTGGCCGCGATGGGCGGTGCCGCCACCGTCCCGATGCTGTACGGCTGCGGGGTCGGCACCGGTGGCGGTGGCGGGGACGACGCCGCGAGCGCGAACGGCGCCGGTGAGGTCACCGGGTCCTTCGACTGGAAGGCGCTGGAGGGCGAGAGCATCAAGATCCTCCAGACGCCGCACCCGTACCAGCAGGCGTTCCAGCCGCTGCTGAAGGACTTCACCGAGCTCACCGGCATCGAGGTGCAGGCCGACCTCGTCGCCGAGGCCGACTACTTCACCAAGCTGAACACCGAGCTCGCGGGCAAGACCGGCGCGCACGACGTGTTCATGACCGGCGCCTACTTCATCTGGCAGTACGGGCCGCCCGGGTGGATGGAAGACCTCAAGCCGTGGATCGAGAACTCCTCGGCCACGAGCGACGAGTACGACTTCGAGGACATCTACGAGGGGCTGCGCACCTCGACCCGCTGGGACTTCGAGAAGGGGTCCGAGCTCGGCACCGGCGGCCAGTGGGCCATCCCGTGGGGCTTCGAGACGAACGTCGTCGCCTACAACAAGAAGGAGTTCGACGCGCGCGGCATCGCGCTGCCGGAGACGTTCGACGACTTCATCCAGCTCGCGACCGACCTCACCGACCGCACGCAGAACCGCTACGGCGTGGCGTTCCGCGGGTCGAAGTCGTGGGCCACGATCCACCCCGGATTCATGACCCAGTTCACCCGCGAGGGCGGCCGGGACTACACCGCCGAGGGCACGACCTACACGGCGGCGATGAACTCCGACAAGGCCGTCGACTTCACGAAGAAGTGGGTGGACCTGGCCAAGAACGCCGGCCCGACGTCGTGGACGACGTACGACTACCCGCAGTGCACCGGCGACCTCGGCAACGGCAACGCGATGATGGTCTACGACGCCGACAGCGCCACCTACCCGAAGCAGAAGGCCGGCGCCAGCGCCCAGGCCGGGAACCTCGCCTGGTACCCGGGCCCGGCCGGTCCCGACGGCAGCTACGCCACGAACCTGTGGACGTGGTCGCTGGCCATGAACGCGGCGTCGAAGAAGAAGCAGGCCGCCTGGCTGTTCATCCAGTGGGCGACGGGCAAGGACGCCATGAACAAGGCCACCGCGTCGACGTTCGCGGACCCGACCCGCGCGTCGGTGTTCGACGGGTCGTTCAAGCAGACCCTCGGGGACTTCCCGGGCTACCTGGAGACCTTCGAGAAGGTCATCGACTCCACGAAGATCCAGTTCACCCCGCAGACGAAGTTCTTCGAGACGACCGAGGACTGGGCCGTCGCGCTCCAGGACATCTACTCCGGCGCGGACGCCAAGACCCGCCTGGACGAGCTGGCCGAGGCCAACACCACCAAGATCAACGCCTGACCCCCACGGGACGGGAACAGAGAGGAGGAGCCGTGGCGACCACCGTCGGGGACCGGACACCCGGGACGCCCTCGCAGCGGACCGCGCGGGGTGCCGGCGCCGTCCGCCGGGTCCCGGCCTGGCGGCGGGGACTGCGCCCGTACCTGCTGTCGGTACCGGCCGTCCTGCTGATCATCGGCATCCTGTACGCGTTCTTCTACGGCGTGTACTACACGGTCCTGAACTACGCGGCGACCAACCCGTCGCCCACGTTCGTGGGCCTGGACAACTACCGCAGCGTCCTGGGCGACACGCTGTTCTGGCGCAGCGCCGGGACGACCCTGCTGTACGCGGTGGCGGCGACGGGGCTGGAGACCGTCCTGGGGGTGGCGATCGCGCTGCTGCTGAACCGGTCGACGCTCATCGGCAAGACGTTCGAGCGGCTGCTCATCCTCCCGCTCATGATCGCCCCGGTCATCGCCGGGGTCATCTGGAAGCTGATGTTCAACCCCCAGTTCGGGGTCCTCAACCACGTCCTGGGCCTCGGGTCCACGTTCGACTGGCTGAGCAAGGACCGGGCGCTGGCCTCCACGATCCTCGTCGACGTGTGGATCTACACGCCGTTCGTGGCGATCCTGGTGCTGGCCGGCATCCGGTCCCTGCCCCGGGAGCCGTTCGAGGCGTCCGACGTGGACGGCGCGAGCTGGTTCTACATGTTCCGCCGGCTCATGCTGCCGATGATGTGGCCGTACATCCTGGTCGCCGTCATCTTCCGGTTCATGGACTGCTTGAAGGTCTTCGACGCCGTGTACGTGCTCACCGCCGGCGGGCCCGGGGTCACCACGACCACCCTGCAGATCGGCGCCTTCGAGGACTCCATCACCAACCTGAACTACTCCCGCGGCAGCACCTACATGTTCCTGCTGTGGATCATCGTGTTCATCACCGCGCGCTACCTCGTGAGCGTGCTGGGCAAGGCGCAGCGCCGTGCTGCGGGAGCGGGGGCCTGATGGCCGGCGGATGGACCTCCCGGTTCGCCCGGGAGCTCACCCCGGGGCAGAAGCGCGTGACGCCCGGGTCGGTGGTCGCCGACCTGGCGATCCTCGCCTGGTTCGTCTTCTCCCTGTTCCCGCTCGTGTGGATGGTCCTGCTGGCGCTGAAGAACGACGCCCAGCAGACGTCCACGTACTTCGAGTTCTCGCCGACGCTGGCGAACTTCGGCACCGTCCTGTCCCAGCGCGGTGAGGACCTCACCAGCGTCGACTTCGGCCACGCGATGCTCACCAGCGTCCTGAACTGCGCGGGCGCCGTCCTCGTCTCCCTGGTCGTGGGCATCCCGGCGGCCTACGCGGCGGGACGCTGGAAGTTCCGCGGGTCCGAGGACCTCATGTTCCAGATGCTGTCGTTCCGGTTCGCGCCGGAGCTGATGGTCATCGTGCCGCTGTTCGTCATCTACAACACCCTGGGGATCTTCGACACCAAGCTCGGCATGGTGTGGGTCCTGCAGCTGGTGACGATGCCGCTGGTGGTGTGGATCCTGCGGTCCTACTTCACCGACCTCGCCCCCGAGCTGGAGCAGGCGGCCCTGCTCGACGGGTACACCCGCACCCGGGCGTTCCTCACCGTCGCGCTGCCGCTGGTCCGGCCGGGCATCGCGGCGGCCGCCCTGCTCGCGTTCATCTTCGCCTGGAACAACTACCTGTTCCCGCTGATCCTCACCGACTCCGCGGCCACGACCGTCACCGTCGCGGTGACCAAGTACCTCGGCGGCGGCGGGCAGGCGTTCTACAACCTCACGGCAGCCGCGGCCATCCTCGGCGCGCTGCCGCCGCTCGTCCTCGCGCTCACCATCCAGCGGTACCTGGTGCGGGGCCTGTCGTTCGGGGCGGTGAAGGCCTGATGGCCACCGTGCGCATCGCGAACCTGTCCAAGGTCTACGGGACGGGGAAGAACGCCGTCCAGGCCCTCAGCGACGTCGACCTGTCCATCGGCGACGGGGAGTTCTTCGTCGTCCTGGGCCCCTCGGGGGCGGGCAAGACGACGATGCTCAAGAGCGTCGCCGGCCTCGTGGACGTCGACGCCGGTGACGTCGAGATCGCCGGCGTCCCCATGGAGGGCGTCGAGCCGTACCACCGCAACGTCGCCATGGCGTTCGAGAGCTACGCGCTCTACCCGCAGAAGACCGTCTTCGACAACCTCGCGTCCCCGCTGCGCTCGGGCCGCACCGGGAAGTACACCGCCGAGCAGCAGCGCCAGCGCATCGAGGCCGTCACCACGACCCTGGGCATCGACCACCTGCTGAAGCGGTTCCCGCGGGAGCTGTCCAACGGGCAGCGCCAGCGCGTCGCCCTGGGCCGGGTGCTCGTCCGCCCCGCCGACGTGTACCTGCTCGACGAACCCCTGTCCCACCTCGACGCGAAGCTGCGCGCGGCGATGCGGGCCGAGCTGAAGCAGCTCGGGGAGATGTCGAGCACGACGTCCCTGTACGTCACCCACGACTACCAGGAGGCCCTGGCCCTGGGGAACCGGATCGCGGTGCTGCGGGCGGGCCGGGTCGTGCAGGTCGGCACCCCCGAGGACATCTGGCGGCGGCCGGTCGACACGTTCGTCGCCAAGGCCCTCGGCCAGCCCGAGATCAACCTGTTCGACGTCGAGGCCGACGGCGGTGCGCTGCGCGGCGCCGGTGGTGACCTGTCGGTGCCGCTGCCGCGCCACCTGGACCTGCCGTCGGGGCGGGCGCGGATCGGCATCCGGCCCCGCGACCTGCAACTGGGCACCGGGGGACCGCGCAGCCTGTCCCTGCGGGGCCGGGTGTCGCTGGCCGAACGCCTCGGCCGGCTCATGGAGTTCAGCGTCGACGTCGGCCCGCGCGGCGGCTCCGAGCACGTCATCGTCGTCGCCGACTCCGACGCCGGGGCGCGCGAGGGCGACGTCGTCGACCTGCACCTGCCCCTGGACAACGTGCACGTCTTCGCCCCGGCCGGTGGCGCGGAGGACTCCGTGCGGCTGGGATCGGCCACCGGGGAAGGGGGTGCGCGGTGAGCGTCCTGACGCAGACGACGGCCAAGGCGCTGGTGCTGGAGGACCTGCACAAGCGGTACGAGAGCCGGGGCCGGGAGGCGTTCCACGCCGTCAAGGGCATCGACCTGCACATCGAACCCGGCGAGCTGGTGGCCCTGCTCGGCCCGTCGGGGTGCGGCAAGACCACGACGCTGCGGATGATCGCCGGGCTGGAGACGGTGACCTCCGGCGACATCCGGATCGGGGAACGGTCCATCCCGCACCTGCCGCCGGGCAAGCGCGACATCGGCGTGGGTTTCGAGAGCTACGCGCTCTACCCGCCGCTGGACGTCGAGGGGAACCTCTCGTACGGCCTGAAGGCGCGCGGGGTGAAGGACGCCGACGCCCGGGTCCGGGCCATCGCCGAGCGGCTGGAGATGACCGACCTGCTGCCGCTGCGGCCCGCGGGGCTGTCCAGCGGCCAGAAGCAGCGCGTCGCCCTGGCCCGCGCGCTGGTGCGCAACCCGCCGGTGCTGCTGCTGGACGAGCCCCTCTCGCACCTCGACGCCGCCCAGCGGCAACGGGTGCGGCGGGAGCTGAAGGTGCTCCAGCGCGAGTTCGGGTACACGACGATCGTCGTGACGCACGACCAGCTGGAGGCGCTGAGCCTGGCCGACCGGCTGGCCGTCATGGACGGCGGGACCATCCAGCAGTTCGGGACGGCCGACGAGATCTTCGACGACCCCGCGAACCGGTTCGTCGCCGACTTCGTGGGCGAGCCGAAGATCAACCTGTTCGAGGGCGTCGTCGAGCGGACCGGGTCGGTGCGCGTCGGGCGCGACGGGGTGCTGCCCACCGCCTCGGGCGCGGCGGCGGGCACCGCGGTGACGGTGGGCGTCCGCCCCCAGGACGCGCGGATCGCCCACGGCGACGAGCCGTCGGTGGCGGGGGAGGTGCTGGTGTTCGAGAACCTGCTGGAGTTCGGGCTCGCGACCGTCCGGGTCACCGGGCTCGACTCCTCCGTCGTGGTGCAGACCTCGCCGGAGGCGTCCTACCGGCGGGGGGAGGCGATCCGGCTGACGGCGCCGTCCGCGCGCGTCTACCTGTTCGCCCCCGGCGACGGCGCCCGCCTGCGCTGACCCGCGACCGGCCGGCCGGCCCGCCGCGGTGCGGGCCGGTCAGCCGGGCAGGACCACGGGGAACCAGGTGCCCTCCGGGGCGACTCCGCCGAAGAACCAGCCCTGCGCGGCGTGCCAGCCCGCCTCGCGCAGGTGCCGGGCCTGCTCGGCCGTCTCCACGCCCGTCGCGATGCACTCCACGTCCAGGCCCTCGGCCAGGCCGAGGATGCTCGCCACCAGCCGGCCGTTGCCGGGCAGGCCCGCGGTGAACGCCGGGCCCATCTTCAGGCCGCGGACCGGCAGCTCGTGCAGCGTCGTCAGGACGCTGTTCCCGGCGCCGAAGTCGTCGACGACGACGGTGACGCCCAGGGACTCCAGGGCGTGCAGTTCCGCGGTCAGCACCGGGTCGTCGCCCCGCAGCGCCGCTTCCCGCAGTTCCACCAGCAGCCGGAACCCGGCCGCGCCCACCCGGGCCAGCGCCCGGGCCACCGCGTCGGCGAACGTCCCGTCCAGCCGCTGGGCGGACACGTTGACCGCGACGATCTCCCCCGGGTGGTGCACCAGGAACGTCGCCACCCGGGTCAGCACCGCCGTGTCGATGGCGGCCGCCAGACCGCACTGCGTCGCGACGTCCCAGAACTCCTCGGGCCCCAGGGTCCCGCGGACGGGGTGCGGCCAGCGGACCAGCGCCTCGAACGCCATCCGCTGCCCGTCCTCGAGCCGGACGATCGGCTGGTAGTGCACGACGAACGCGTCGTCGGCCACCGCGCGGCGCAGGTCCGCCTCGAGGTCGTGGCGGGCCGCGACCTCCTCGGGGGCCCGGGGGGTGAACACGCCCCAGCCGCCCCGCCCGGCGCCCTTCACCCGGTACATGGCCTCGTCGGCGTCCCGCAGCAGGTCCGCGCCGGTGGTCACCGGGCCGTGCGGGTCGCCCACCGCGACCCCGATGCTCACCCCGCAGCCCAGGCCGGGCGCGAGCACGTCGAGGGCCCCCTGCACGGCGGTGCGGACCCGTTCGGCGACGCGCACGGCGTCGGCGGCCCCGTCCAGGCCGCCCAGCACGACGACGAACTCGTCCCCGCCCAGGCGCCCGGCGTGGTCGCCCTCGCGCAGGCAGCCCCGCAACCGGGCGGCGACCGCGACGAGCAGCGCGTCGCCGGCCGCGTGGCCCAGGGAGTCGTTCACGGCCTTGAAGCGGTCGAGGTCGCAGAACAGGACCCCCACCGGCCGGGTGCGCTCGGACAGGAGGCCGTCCAGCGTCTGGAGCAGGTGCGCGCGGTTGGGCAGGCCGGTGAGCGCGTCGTGGCGCGCGGCGTGCGCGAGGTCCTCGCGGGAGCGGTGGACCTCGTCGTGGTCCTGGACCTGCGAGACCACCACCCGGTTCCCCAGCGCGTCGACCGAGTGGGAGACGGTGATGTTCGCCCAGAACCGGGTGCGGTCGAAGCGGGGCATCCAGCCCTGCCACTCGTACCGGCCGTCCGCGTCCAGGGCCGCGAGGATCGTCTCGCGGTCGAAGGAGACGGAGAAGTCCGGGTGCACCTCGTCGAACACGTTGCCCAGCAGCAGTTCCGGACCGACGCGCAGCATCCGCAGGTAGGCGGGGTTCACGTCGCGGACGACGTTCCGCTCGTCGCTGACGAGGATCCCGATGGGGGAGGACTCGAACAGCGCGCGGAAGCGGCGCTCCTCGGCCAGCGCGGCCTGCGTCGCCTCGTGCAGGGGGGTGATGTCGTGGACGTTGACGAGCGGGCGGAACCCCTCGGCCCCGTCCGCGCCGATCGTCGGGAGCATCACGACGGTGCTGTCGCAGTGGTGGACCCCGCCGTCGGCGTCGACGTGCCGGATGGCCAGGCGCGTCCCGCCGGGGACCGCCACCGCGTCGCGGGGGACGTGGTCGTCCTCGGGGTGGACGGTCCGGCGCCACCGCTCGTCGAGCAGGTCGGGCAGGTCGCGGCCGACCATCGCGCAGAACGCGCGGTTCGCCCACACGAGGTTGTCCGTGTCGCGGTACTCGACGATCCCGGTGGGGATGCTGTCCAGCAGCAGCTGCAGACCGGCGCGCTCGACGGCCGCCTGCTCGCGCTCGGCGGCCAGCTGGGAACGCAGCCGCTCGACCTCCCGCGCCAGGTCCCGGGCCGATCGCGGGGGCTGCTCCTCCATGCCGTGAGCTTCGACGCCCGCCGGGACGCCCTTGACGGGGTGTCCCTCGTCCGGGCGCCGGTCGGTCACCGCGGGCGGTCGTCCTCCCGCTGGGCGTCGGCGACCTCCTCCTCGGGCCGTGGCGGGACGTCCTCGTCGACCTCGAGCTCGGGGACGGGCGGGTCGGCGGGGTCGAACGGGTGCGTGCTCACGGCCCGACGCTACGCCCGCGGCCGCGGGCGGGCAGGGCGACGACGTCGAGGTCGGCCGCGACGTGGACGGTCGTGCCGCCGCCCAGCTCGGCGATCGCGGCCCGCGCCTCGGCACCGAGCTCGGCGGCGTCGTACCGCTGCGAGAAGTGCGTCAGCACCAGGGTGCGGACACCGGCGCGGGCCGCGGTCCACCCGGCCTGGCGGGCGGTGAGGTGACCGCGCTCCTGCGCCAGCGGCAGGTCGCGGTGGGCGTAGGTGCACTCCAGGACGGCGAGGTCGGCGTCGCGGACGACCTCGGCGACCGCGGGGCAGTCGCGGGTGTCCATGACGAACGCGAAGACCTGCCCGGGGCGCGGGGTGCTCACGTCGGCGAGGCGGACCCCGCGCAGTTCCCCCTCCCGGCGCAGGCGCCCCACGTCGGCCCCGCGGATCCCGGCCTCGGCCAGGGCCCCGGGGGAGAAGGACGTCCCGTCCGGTTCCCCGAGCCGGTACCCGACGGCGGGCACCCGGTGGTCCAGCGCCCGTGCGGTCAGCGCCGAGCCGGCCACGTCGGCGACGGGCACGAAGGCGTCGACCGTCGGCACCGGGGCCACCGTCACGGCCACGTGCGCCTGCGCGACGACGGCCAGGTCGCGCAGGTGCCCGGCCGCGTCGGCGGGTCCGTGCAGCGTCACCGCCCGGCCCGGCGCGTCCTGCGCCATCCGGTTCAGGACCCCCGGGATCCCCAGGCAGTGGTCGTTGTGCCGGTGGGTGACGCAGATCCGCTCGATGCGCGGGGAGGGGATCCCGGCGTGCAGCATCTGCCGCTGGATGCCCTCCCCGGGGTCGAACAGCACCGAGGTGCCGTCCCAGCGCAGCAGGTACCCGTTGTGGTTCCGCGTCCGGGTGGGGGCCTGCCCGGCGGTCCCCAGGACGACGAGTTCGCGCGTCCCTCTCCCGTGGCTCACCGGGCCACTCTCGCAGGGACCGCCGCGCGGGGGTGGCCGGAACCCCACCGGCACGTGAACGCGGCCTGATCTCGTGGTGTTGCCCGTCGTGACGGGCGGTAGGTGGGGTGTGACGTTGAGCTGGCACGGTTGGCGAGGACAGGTGATCCGGCGGCCCGTTCGGGTGCTGTGCGGAGCCTGGGAGTGGTCCGCCGGCACCTCGCGCCGCGAACCTCGACGCACGGACGGTGACCTTCACCGGTCCGACCTCGTCGTTCGGAGATCCCATGCGTTCCAAGACCTTCGCCGCCCTGGCTGCCACCGGGCTCGCCGGCGCCGCCCTCGTCGGGGCCGGTTCGGCGTCCGCCGCCGACGCCCCGCGGGCCCAGGGCGCCGACCGCGCGCAGGTCGCCGAGACGCTGCGCGACCTGCGCGAGGACGTCACCGCCTCGGCGTCGTCGACCACCTCCGGGGCGGACACCAAGTCCGCCCTGACCGCGATCGGGAACCTGCGGCTGTCCGGCCGCGACCGGTACGAGACCGCCGCCGAGGTCTCCTACGCGATGTGGCGCCCCGGCACCGCGGCCGTCGTGTTCCTCGCCTCCGGCACCGCCCTGCCCGACGCCCTGGCGCTCGGGCCCTCCTCGGCGGACCTGGGCCCGGTCCTGCTGACCGAGCGCGACCGGCTGCCCGACGCGACCCGCTCCGAGCTCCAGCGCCTGCGGCCCTGCCTCGTGGTCGTCGTCGGCGGGACCCCCAGCGTCTCCGACGGCGTGTTCGCCGACGCCGAGCAGTACTCCGACCCCAACGGCGCCGGCTGCCCGACGGTCAGCACCGTCACGCGCTGACCCCGCCCGCCGCCGACGGCGTCAACGGCAGCAGGCGTCCCCGCAGCCGCACGAGCCGGTCCCGGCGCCCGGGTCACCGGGCGGGACCGGCCGCGCGGCGGGGGCGCAGCACCCCTCACCCCGCCACGCCGACCACCCCTCCTTCACGGCGATGACGGCGATCCCCAGCCCGGCGACCGGGTCGGCCCACGACCAGCCGGCGACCGCGTTGAGCAGCAGACCCGCGAGCAGCACCGCGGAGAGGTAGGTGCACAGCAGGGTCTGCCGGGAGTCGGCCACCGCGGTGGCCGAGCCGAGTTCGCGGCCGGCGCGGCGCTGGGCCAGCGACAGGAACGGCATGACGGCCAGGCTCAGCGCGGCCAGGACGATGCCGACCGTGGACGGGCCGGCCTCACCCGGACCCAGCAGCGCCCGGAGCGACTCCACGCCGACGTAGGCGGCCAGGGCGAAGAACGAGCACGCGACGATCCGCAGGGCCAGGTGCTCGCGCGCTGCGCGACGGGCCTCGTCGCGGGCGGAGAACTGCCAGGCCACGGCGGCCGCGGAGGAGACCTCGACGAGGGAGTCCAGGCCGAAGCCGATCAGGGCGGCCGACCCCGCGCGGTGCCCGGCGCCGAGCGCGACGGCGGCCTCGGCCACGTTCCAGGTGATGGTCGCGGCGACCAGCAGCCGCACCCGGCGCGTGAGGACCTCGCGCCGCGGCGCGGCGGGGCCGGCAGGCACCACCGGCAGCAGGGAGGCCGGGGCCCGGTCCATCAGCAGCACTCCCCGCCCGCCCGCGCGGGGGCGCAGGCGTCGGCGTCGGGGGCCAGGACGGTGCCCAGCAGGTCCTCCAGCGCCTGGCGCAGACCGCCGTCGGCCAGCTCGTACCGCACCCGCTTGCCCTTGGGGACGGCGACGACCAGCCCGCAGCCGCGCAGGCAGGCCAGGTGGTTGGACAGGCTGGTGCGGCCCACGCCGAGCTGCTCGGCCAGTTCGGTCGGGTAGGCCCCGCCGGTGCGCAGGGCCACCAGGACCCGGGCGCGGGTGGCGTCGGACAGGGCGTGACCGAAGCGGGTCAGGACCTCGATGCGGGTCAGGGTCTCCACGCCGCCGACGCTACATCGGAAACTGACGTCAGTAAATCCTGACGTGTTCGTGGGCCCGGCGTCACCCGGGGGCGCCGCCCGGCACCCACGAGCCCCCGACCGCCGGGACGAGCTCGGTCCGCAGCGACCCGGACCCGAACGGCACGACGAAGCTCGCGCGGTCGGCGCGGGTGTAGGTGCGGGTGTGCTCGACCACCCGGTCGTCCCGGTCGCGGCTGGTGCAGGTGAACACCATGACCGGGACGGTGGCGTCGACCTCCAGGACGCGGGCGTCCTTCTGGTCCAGCGTGGCCAGGTCAAGCGTCTGCCAGGCGCGCTGCAGCTGGACCCCGTAGAAGCTGAACAACTGGTAGAGGGAGAAGACGCCGAGGTCCGGCACCCCGTCGTCCGGCAGCAGGTCCGCCGGGAAGAGGATCTCCTCCAGCGAGAAGGGCACGCCCCCCGCCAGGCAGAGCCGCTTGATGAGGCAGAGGTCGTCGTCCTCGGCCACCGAGAAGACGTCCGCGTACCGCGGGCCGGCCGGCCGCACGCCCCGGGTCAGGACGCGGACGGACGGCGCCGCCTGCCGTTCGGTCATCGCCTGCGTGAAACCGTCGAGCGTCTCGAGCTCGCGGGCCACCTTCTCCCCGACCACGAAGAAACCCCGGCCCACGACCGGTTTGAGCAGCCCCTCCTCGACGAGCGCCTCCAGGGCCCTCAGGGCCGTGAGCCGGTGGATCCCCTGCTCGGCGGCGAGGTCGCCCACGGCCGGGAGCAGGGTGCCGGGCTGGTACCGGCCGGTCTCGATCCGGTGGCGGACCAGGCGCCGCAGCGCCAGGTACTGCGGTGTCCGCTCGACCGCCACCGTCGTCCTCCGTCCCCACCGCCACGTCCGGTCCACCCTAGGCCGAGCCCGGGGGAGCCGGGACGGGGCTCAGGGGGCGACGGCTCTGAGCTCGCTGGCGAAGCGGACCTGGTCGGTGCGCACCAGGGAGGAGAAGTGCTCGACCGGCGCCCCGGAGGCCTCGTGCGCGACGCCGCTGAGGGAGAGGACCGAGGTCCCCGGCGGCACCGCGAGCGCCCCGGCCGCCGCCTCGTCCAGCGCGCTGACGGACAGCTGCTCGTAACCGGCGACCACCTCGACGCCGCAGGACCCGCGCAGCGCCGCGTACAGCGAGCCGTGGGTCCCGTACTGCCGCGGCAGGTCGGGGAACCGGGAGGCCGCCAGGACGGACCGCTCCAGCGCCGCCGGCACGTCGTCGATCAGGCGCAGCCGGCGCAGCACGTGCACGGGGTCGCCGACGGGGAGGTCCAGCCGGTCCCCGGTGCCGGCGTCCGCCGGCTCGACGTCCCAGCCCAGCACCTCGGTGCGCAGGGTCCGGCCGGCCGCGGCCGCGGCCTCGGCGAACGGCCGCAGGTCCCGCAGGTCGCGGACGACGGGCGGGGCGGCGACGTAGGTGCCCGACCCCTGGACGTTGTAGACGACGCCCTCGTCGGCCAGGCGCCGGATGGCCGACCGGACCGCGGCCCGGCTGATGCCCCACCGCGCGGCGAGCTCGCGCTCGGTCGGCAGCCGGTCCCCGGGGCGGAGGTTGCCGCGCACCACCAGTGCTTCGAGGCGCTCCCGGGCCTCGACGCTCGGGCGGATCGTCAGTCGCTGCACGGTTCCTCCTCCGTCTCGCGGACCGGCCCAGGGTAGGGCGTACCGGGGGCCTGGCCGACCAGTGGTTCGACTTTCTCGCGAAGGTGTCTAGTCGTGGACGTCGCTCGGTGCTACGTTCTCATTGGCTCGGTTTTGGCGGTGACCCGTCTATTCCGAGCAGTGGCGACGGTACGCAGGTGTCCGTCGCCGTCCCCGGCCCGGCCGGGTCCGTCGCGCAGGTGCTCCACGTCCTGGTGCGCACGGTCCCGCCCCGGCGCCGTCCACCGAGCGGAGCGCTCGCGAACGAGGGAGTCCCAGTGCGCACGGAGACGATGCTCCACTACGTCGCCGAGACCCCGGCGGTGCTGCGGGCGCAGGCCGCCGGGCGTTTCGAGGAACCGCTGGTCGACGCCTTCGTCGCCGGGCCCCGGCGCGTGGTCCGCGTCGTGGCCTCCGGTTCCTCCCGCAACGCCGCGCTGTGCGCCCGCCCGTACCTGCGCAGGGCGCTCGGCGTCGAAGTGCTCGTCACCGACCCCTGGACGTTCGTGCACCACGAGTACGAGGTGCCGGCGGACGAGTTCGTGGTGTGCGTCTCGCAGAGCGGTTTCAGTTCTGCGGCGATCGATGCGCTCGACCGCCTGCGGCACCTCGGCCGCCCCGCGATCGGGATCACCGGCGACGTGGCGAGCGACTTCCGGGCGCACTGCGACGTCCTGGTCGACTACGGCGTGGGGACCGAGACCGTCGGGTACGTGACGAAGGGCGTCAGCGCGCTCCACGCGTTCCTCTGCCTCTTCGCCGACGCCGCGGCCGACCGGCTGGGCCGCGACCGCGGGGACCGGCCGTCGTTCCGGGGTTCCCTCGACCAGTACCTGGCCGGCTACGAAGCGGTCCGGTCGCAGACGCGGGACGTCCTGCGGGCCCGGGAGAAGGAACTGACCTCGATGGGGCCGGTGTTCGTGCTGGGTTCCGGCCCCGACCTCGGCGTCGCCTCGGAGGGGGCGCTCAAACTCGCCGAGACCCTCCAGGTCCCCGCCGTCGCCGTGGACCTGGAGGAGTTCCTGCACGGTCCCCACCTGCAGCTGACGCCGCTGCACACGGTCGTCGTCGTGGCCACCGGGTCGCACTCCTGGGCCCGGTCGCGGCAGATCCACGCAGCGGCCCGGGTCGTCACCGACCGGGTCCTCCTGCTCACCGACGACCCCGGCGCCGACGACGCCGACGTCCGGATCGACACCCTGGTGGACCCGCTGGCGGGCGCACCGAGCCTGCTGCCCTTCTTCCAGACCGTGTCGTACGAGATCACCGAGCGCAAGCACCTGTGGCGCAAGCACCCGCTCCTCGCCCGGTTCGAGGCGATGGTCAGCGGCAAGAGCGAGAACTACGTCGACAGGGAAGTCGTCTGACCGCACCGCCACCGGTTCGCCGTCCCCCGACGGCGGACCCCTCCGGTCCGCGACCGGCCCGTCGACGCCGTCGGGCCGCACCCGGACCGCACCCCGACAACACAAGGAGACAGCATGAGCGACACCGTGGAGCCCACGGCGGCCTCCCCGGGGCAGGGGAAGCTGCAACGCAACCTCGGCCTGACCACCGCGATCGCGCTGGGGGTCGGGACCACCGTGGGCTCGGGGATCTTCACCTCCGTCGGAGCCGTCGCCGGAGCGGCCGGGACCCCCCTGCTGGCGGTCGCGGCGTTCCTCGTCGGCGGCCTGATCATGGTCCCGCAGATCCTCCTGTACTGCGAGTTCTCCACCGCCTACACCGAGAGCGGCGGGCAGGTCGTCTACTTCCGCGAGGCGGGGTGGTCGTTCCCCAGCATGTTCATGTCCTGGTCGTGCTACTGGGCGACCGACCCGGTCGGCATCGCCACCATGACGCTGACGGTCGTCAACTACGCGGCGTACTTCACCGGCTGGGGCGGGAACACCGGGCGCCTCGTCGGCTGCGCCCTCATCGTCTTCTTCACCTGGCTGCACGTGTGCCACAAGAAGGCCGGGGCCACCTGGCAGGACTTCATCACCGCCGCCAAGATCGTGCCCTTCATCGTGCTGGTGGGCATCGGGTTGTTCTTCGTCAACGGCGACAACTACTCCAGCCGGACGAGCGACGCGGTCGCCGCGTCGAGCCCGCTGCTCGCGATCGTCACCGGCGTCGCCCTGACCACCTGGGCCTACGACGGCATGCAGACGTCGGTCACCATGGCGGGGGAGATCGAGAACCCGCGCCGGAACATGCCGATCGCGCTGATCGGCACCGTCGTCCTCGTCACCCTGCTGTACACCGGCCTGGCCGCGGCGGCCGTCGGCCTCGTCGACATCGGCTCGCTGGCCGGTTCCGACGCGCCCGTCGCCGCCGCGTTCTCCCAGATCCCCGGCATCGGCAGCAACGCCGGGACGATCGCCGCGGTCCTCGCCGTCGTCGTCGTGGTCGGCTCGCTGTCGAGCCTCATCATGTTCCAGGCCCGCATGCAGATGAAGGCGGCCGAGGAGGGGTACTGGTGGCGTTCGTGGGCGAAGATCCACCCGAAGTACAACACGCCGGCCACCGCGATGCTCTGGCAGTCCGGTCTCGCCCTCGTCCTCGTCTGGTTCTCCACGATCCAGCAGCTGCTGGGGCTCTTCACGCTCATCGTCCTGCTGCGCAACGCGCTGCTGTTCTGCGCGTGGTTCAAGCTGCGCCGCAAGGAGAACTACCGTCCCACGTGGCGGGCCCCGTTCGGCCCGGTCACCGCCGTCCTGGCCATCGTGCCCAGCCTGATCCTGATGGTCTCGACGTTCTTCGACGCCCCGGTGGAGTCGGTGGGGGCCGGGCTGCTCGCCCTCGCCTCCGCGGTCCCGTTCTACTACCGCTGGCGCCGGGTCAACGCCGACGTCATCGAGGGCGCCGAGAGGGCCCGCAACGCACGCATCCTGGGCGAGGTCGACGCCCGGGTCGCACCGCACAGCACCGAAGGAGGAACCTGGTGATCAAGTTCGACGAGAACGCCCAGCTCGGCAGCGTGGAGGGCGCCCTCGCCCTGCGCGCCACGATCGAGGAGGTCGTGGACGGCCTGTGCGACAGGGGGTACGACCTGCTCTGCTACCTGGGGATCGGGGGCACCTGGGCCTCGGGTCTGCAGGCCGAGTCCCACGTCAAGCAGCTGAGCGGCATCCCGGTGTGCGTGGAGAACGCCGCGCAGTTCACCACCACCGGAAACCGCCGCATCACCGACCGGACGGTCGTCGTGATCTCCTCGGTCACGGGGAACACCCCCGAGATGGTGGCGGCCCTGCAGGAGGTCGAGAAGCTCGGCGCGACGGTGATCGGTTTCGTCGACACGCCGGGCACCCCGCTGGCCGACCTGTCGACGACCTGCATCTCCCGGCCGGGCAACGAGCAGCTCAAGTTCTTCATGGTCGCGGACCGGTTCATGCGCAACGCCGGTCACTTCGACGTCTACGACGACTACTACGCCCAGCTCGACGCCCACCTGGCCCGGGCCCTCGTCGACGTCGAGAAGGCCGCGGACGAGTTCGGTGCCGCCTTCGCCCGGGCGCACCACGACGACCCGATGCACTACTTCGTGGCCGCGGGCACGCAGCACGGTTCGACCTACTCGTACGCCATGTGCTACTGGGAGGAGCAGCACTGGTTGCGCAGCAAGTCGATCCACGCGGCCGAGTTCCTCCACGGCACGCTCGAGGTCGTCGACCGGGACACCAACGTCACCGTCTTCCTCGGCGAGGACGCCGAACGGCCGCTCGCCGAGCGGGTCGCCCGGTTCCTGCCGCGCATCTGCGCGAACGTCACCCTCGTCGACTCCCGGGACTACGCCCTGGAGGGCATCTCACCGGAGTACCGGGGTTTCCTGTCCCACCTCGTGACGCACGCGGTCACGCAGCGGATCGACGCCCACGTGGAACACGTCAACCGCCACCCGATGGACATCCGCCGCTACTACCGCGCGCTCCCCTACTGACCGGAGGACCACGACATGAGAGTCGCAGCCGCCGGCGACAACTGCATCGACGTCTACGCGGCGCAGGGCCGCAGCTACCCGGGCGGCAACGCCGTGAACGTCGCCGTCTACCTCCGCCGGCTGGGGGTGGACAGCTCCTACGTCGGAGCGGTGGGGGACGACGCGCACGGTGACCTCCTGCGCCGGGCGCTGGAGGGCAAGGGCGTGGACACGAGCCACCTGCACGTCGCCCCCGGCAGCACGGCCCTCACGCAGATCAGCGTCGTGGACGGGAACCGGGTCTTCGGGGAGCACGCCGAGGGGGTGATGGAGCAGTTCCGCCTCACCGCCGACGACCTCGACTTCCTGTGCGGTCACGACCTGGTCGTCACCGGCATCTGGGGGCACACCGCGCCGGACCTCGCCACGTTGAAGGCGCGGGGGGCCACCATCGCCTTCGACTACTCCGACCAAGCCGAGGACCCGGTCGTCGAGGCCTCCCTCGGCGACGTCGACTACGCGTTCTTCGGGCTGGAGACCGACGACGGCGACGACCTGCGCGCGTTCATGCGCCGGGCGCAGGCCCGGGGCCCGGCCTGCGTCGTCGTCACCCTGGGCGCACGGGGGAGCATCGCCTACGACGGCGCGGGGTTCACGCTCACCGCTCCCGTCGCCGGGGAGGTCGTGGACACCATGGGCGCCGGGGACAGCTACATCGCCGGTTTCCTCACCGGTGTCCTCGACGGCCGGCCGCTGGCCGAGTGCATGGCCCGGGGCGCGGCCAGCAGCGCGGTGACGCTCACCTACCCGGGAGCGTGGTAGCGGGCCGCCCGCCGTGCACCGGTCCCCGCGTCAGGACGTCCAGCGGGCGGTCAGGACGTCCGCGGGTTCGGGGCGCCCGCAGTGGAACCCCTGGAGGTAGTGGCAGCCCGCCTGCGTGACCCGGGTGGCCTGCGCGGCGGTCTCCACCCCCTCGGCGATGACCTGGACGTCCAGGCTGGTGGCCACGGTGACGACCGCGTCCACCAGGGCGCGGCGGCGGGGGTCGTCCTCGAGGCCGGTGATGAACCCGCGGTCGATCTTGGCCATGTGCACGGGCAGTTCCACCAGCCGTGCGAGCGAGGAGTACCCGGTGCCGAAGTCGTCCACCGACAGCGGGTGCCCCCGGCGCTGCTGCTCCTGCAGGCCGGGCAGGACGTCGGGGTCGCTGAAGCTGTCCTCCACCAGTTCCAGGCCCACCTGCTGCGGCCGCAGGCCGTGGGTGCCCAGCGCGTCGGCCAGGGTGGCGGTCAGGGCCGGGTCGGCGAGTTCGCGGGCGCTGAGGTTGACGTAGGCGCACTCCGGGCCGCCGTCGCGCGCCCCCGCCAGCTGGCGCTGCCAGCGGGCCATCTGCGCGCAGGTCTGGTCGATGACCCAGTGCCCGATCGCCACGATCAGGCCGGTGTCCACGGCGAGGTCGACGAACCGCGCGGCGGGCAGCAACCCGTGCTGGGGGTGCTGCCAGCGCAGCAGGGCCTCGACGGCGTGCACACCCCCCTCGGTGTCGGTGATGGGCTGGTAGTGCACCTGCAGCTGCTGGTGGGTCAGCGCCTGGGCGAGCTGACGTTCCAGGTGCCGGCCCGGGCGCCGGGTGCGCCGGTCACCGGGCGCGGTGGCCGCCCGCCCGTCGTGGGAGTGCTCGTCGCGCCGGTGCCGCTTCGCGCGGTACATCGCGGCGTCGGCCGCCGCCAGCAGGTCCTCCGCCGTGACCTGCGCGGTCCCCGGCGGCCGCCCGCCGGCGGGTTCGAGGTCGATGACGTCGGAGCTGACGGCGACCCCGATGCTGGCGCTGACCACCAGGTCCACCCCGGCGACGTGCAGGGGGCGGGCCAGGACCCGGTGCAGGCGGGTGGTGACCGCCTGCACGTGCTGCTCCAGCTCGCCCGTCCCCCCGGGGCCGTCCCCGCCCAGCGGCAGGTCCTCGCACAGCAGCACGAACTCGTCCCCGCCCAGGCGGGCGAAGGTGTCCTCCTGGCGCAGCGAGGCGTTCACGCGGGTCGCCACGGTGGCCAGCACGGTGTCGCCGGCGGCGTGGCCGAGGGTGTCGTTGATGGCCTTGAAGCCGTCCAGGTCGAGGAAGAAGACCGCCACGGCCCGCTGGTGGCGGCGGGCGGCGTACAGGGCGTGCTGGAGCCGGTCCAGCAGCAGGGTCCGGTTCGCCAGGCCGGTCAGGGCGTCGTGGGTGCTGGCGTGGGCGAGGTCCTGCTGGGCCCGCGCGAGGTGCATGCGGTCCGCGGCCAGCACCAGGTAGGCCACCGACATCCGCGCCAGCAACCGCGCCCAGTGCACCTCCTCCAGCCGCCAGGTGCCCGGACGGCGGCGGTAGAGGTCCAGCGCGCCCCACACCCGGTCCCGGCTGATCAGGGGGATCGCCACGACGGAGCGGAACCCCTCCTCCACGGCCCGGGTCACGTACTGCGGCCACGCCGTCTGCACCGGGTCCAGCAGGTCGTCGACGACCACCTCGACCCGGAAGCTGCGCGCGTCGTGGCAGGGACCCTCCTGCATGAGCTGCTGCAGCTGCTCCGCGGAGGCCACCGCGGCGTGGTCGGCGTACACGAAGCGCAGCAGCGAACCGTCGTCGATCATGACGCCGGCGCCGTCGACGTCCAGGTGCTCGACGGTGATGTCCACCAGGTGCTTGAGCAGCTCCTCCGGGCCGGCCTGCCCGCTGGCGGCGGCCGCGAGCTCGGCCAGGGCGGCGCTCATCGCCTCGGGCATCGCGTCGGGGTTCACCGCGGCACCGGCCGCAGGGGGCGCCGTGCACCGCGACCGGTGCCGGGAGGGGAGATCCGGGGAACCATCGTCCAACCACCACTCTCGCCGGGGAGAGCCGAGGCATGACCCTGGTGCGAACGTACGCCCCGCACCGACCACCCGCAACGGCGCGGACCGGTCACCGGGCGGCGGCTGCTCTCCAGAGTTGAGCGGAACAAGCTCAACTCTGGCAGAGTTGTACCCGGTGTCGAAGCCGTCCACCACGTCTGGAGGTAGTCCGTGGACCTCAAGCTCACCACCCGCGCCCAGGAAGCCCTGGCCGACGCCGTCGGCCGGGCCACGTCCGCGGGTCACCCCCAGGTCGAGCCCCTGCACGTCCTCGCCGCCCTGCTCGGCCAGGACAACGGCGTCGCCGGGCACCTGCTCGCCGCCCTCGGGGCCGACCAGGCCCTCGTCACGCGCCGCGTCGAGGGCGCCCTCGCGTCCCTGCCCAGCGCGTCCGGCACCAACGTCAGCCAGCCGCAGCTGTCCCGCCCCGCCCTGCAGCTCATGCAGGCCGCCGGCGACGAGGCCCGCGCCCTCGACGACGCCTACGTCTCCACCGAGCACCTGCTGCTCGGCGCCGCCGCCTCCACCTCCGCCGCCGGGGAGGCCCTGCGCGCCGTCGGCGCCACCCGCGACGCCCTGCTGGACTCCCTGCCGTCCGTCCGCGGTGGCGCGAAGGTCACCTCGCCCGACCCCGAAGGGACCTACAGGTCCCTGGAGAAGTACGGCGTCGACCTCACCGAGCAGGCCCGCCAGGGCCGGCTCGACCCCGTCATCGGCCGCGACGCCGAGATCCGCCGCGTCGTGCAGGTCCTGTCCCGCCGCACCAAGAACAACCCCGTCCTCATCGGCGAACCCGGCGTCGGCAAGACCGCCGTCGTCGAGGGCCTCGCCCAGCGCATCGTCGCCGGGGACGTCCCCGAGTCGCTGCGCGGCAAGCGGCTCATCTCCCTGGACCTCGCCAGCATGGTCGCCGGGGCCAAGTACCGCGGGGAGTTCGAGGAACGCCTCAAGGCCGTCCTGAAGGAGATCCAGGACTCCGACGGGCAGATCGTCACGTTCATCGACGAACTGCACACCGTCGTCGGCGCCGGGGCCGGCGAGGGCGCCATGGACGCCGGCAACATGCTCAAGCCCATGCTCGCCCGCGGCCAGCTCCGCCTCGTCGGCGCCACCACCCTCGACGAGTACCGCGAGCGCATCGAGAAGGACCCCGCCCTCGAACGCCGCTTCCAGCAGGTCTTCGTCGGCGAACCCTCCGTGCCGGACACCATCGGCATCCTGCGCGGGCTGCGCGAACGGTACGAGGCGCACCACAAGGTCGCCATCTCCGACGCCGCGCTCGTCGCCGCCGCCACCCTGTCCGACCGCTACATCACCGCCCGCCAGCTCCCCGACAAGGCCATCGACCTGATCGACGAGGCCGCGTCCCGGCTGCGCATGGAGATCGACTCCTCGCCCGTCGAGATCGACGAGCTCCGCCGCGCCGTCGACCGCATGAAGATGGAGGAACTCGCCCTCGGCAAGGAGGACGACGCCGCCAGCCGCGAACGCCTCGACGCCCTGCGCGCCAACCTCGCCGACAAGCAGGAGCAGCTGACCGCCCTCACCGCCCGCTGGGAGCAGGAGAAGGCCGGCCTCAACCGCGTCGGCGACCTCAAGCACCAGGTCGACGAGCTGCGCTCGCAGGCCGAACGCCTCCAGCGCGAGGGCGACCTCGGCGGCGCCAGCGAGATCCTCTACGGCCGGATCCCCGCCCTCGAGCGCGAGCTCGCCTCCGCGCAGGCCGCCGAGCAGGACGTGGCCGCCTCCGCGCCCATGGTCGCCGACGAGGTCGGGCCCGACGACATCGCCGAGGTCATCGCCGGCTGGACCGGCATCCCCGCCGGCCGGCTCCTGGAGGGCGAGACCGAGAAGCTCCTGCGCATGGAGGAGTTCCTCGGGGCCCGCCTCATCGGCCAGAGCACTGCGGTGCAGGCGGTCTCCGACGCCGTCCGGCGCTCGCGGGCCGGGGTCAACGACCCCGACCGGCCGACCGGTTCGTTCCTGTTCCTCGGCCCCACCGGGGTCGGGAAGACCGAACTGGCGAAGGCGCTGGCCGACTTCCTCTTCGACGACGAGCGCGCCATGGTCCGCATCGACATGAGCGAGTACTCCGAGAAGCACGCCGTCGCCCGGCTCGTCGGGGCGCCCCCCGGGTACGTCGGGTACGAGGAGGGCGGCCAGCTCACCGAGGCCGTCCGCCGCCGGCCCTACTCGGTGGTGCTGCTGGACGAGGTGGAGAAGGCCCACCCGGAGGTGTTCGACATCCTCCTGCAGGTCCTCGACGACGGCCGCCTCACCGACGGCCAGGGCCGCACGGTCGACTTCCGCAACGTCATCCTGGTGCTGACCTCGAACCTCGGGTCGCAGTTCCTGGTGGACCCGGAGCTGTCGCAGGCCACCAAGCACGACGCCGTCATGACCGCGGTCCGGGCGAACTTCAAGCCGGAGTTCCTCAACCGCCTCGACGACGTCGTCGTGTTCGACCCGCTGTCGACGCAGGAACTGTCCCGCATCGTGGAGCTGCAGGTGCAGCGGATGGCCGACCGCCTCGCCGACCGCCGCCTCACGCTCGACGTCACCGACGCCGCGAAGGACTGGCTGGCGATCTCCGGCTACGACCCCGCCTACGGGGCCCGGCCGCTGCGCCGGCTCGTGCAGCGCGAGATCGGCGACCGGCTCGCCCGGGCGATCCTGTCCGGGGAGGTCCGCGACGGCGACACCGTCGAGGTGGACGTCGCCCGCGGCAGCTTCGACCTCGACGACCCCGCGTCGGCGGATCAGGCCGGGCTGGTGGTGCGGCGGGCGGAGACGGCCGTCTCGATCTGAGCCGCCGCCGAGCGTGGGGGGGGCCCGGGCCGGGGGGGGGGGGGGCCCCTTCGCCGTGCTCGTCAGCGGTTCGCGAGCATCTCCGCGGCCAGGAACGCCAGCTCCA
>NZ_JBJLSK010000035.1:0-36572 GCF_050871965.1 Kineococcus lubricus | reverse complement strand
GCCCCCCCCCCCCCCCCCCCCCCCCCCCCCCCCCCCCCCCCCCCCCCCCCCCCCCCCCCCCCCCCCCCCCCCCCCCCCCCCCCCCCCCCCCCCCCCCCCCCCCCCCCCCCCCCCCCGGGGAGGGGCCCCACGGGTCAGGCCGGTTGCGGGCCGTCGTCCTCGGGGGTCTCGGTCGCGCTGACCAGGCCCGGTTCCTCGTCGACGACGTCGAGCAGCTGCACGATGTTCGTCGTCTCGATGAGGAACTTCACGACCGCCGGCGGCCGGATGAGCGTCACCCGGTGCGCCTTGGACCGCGACGCCAGCCGGGCCAGGAACGCCAGGCCCGTCGAGTCCATGAAGGTGACGTGGTGGGCGTCGACCTGCAGCGGGCGACCGGAGCTGAGCGCGTCCTCAGCGGCCTCCAGCAGGTCCGGGCCGAGCTCGGCGTCGATCTCCCCGGTGAGCACGACGCGGGTGGCCCGCGGTTCGTACAGGACGTGCACCGAGCCCGGGTCCACCGAGCGCACCTGCGGCACCCGGGAAACCCCACCCGGCGGTGTGGCGTCGTTCGTCATGGATCCTCCGCAGTCCGTCCGCTGTATCGCCGTGCCCGGCTTGTACAGGCAGCGGATGTCCGTCCCGCACGGCCTCGTTCCGCACGGGTGGGCCGCCGCACCGGCGCCACCCTCGACGCGCGGTCCGGTGGACCCCCCTGCATGCTAGCCACGCCGGGACCGCACCGACCCTCGCAGGTCGGCGCCCCCGCGACCAGCGGCGGCCGCCTCGGCCGCCCGCGACCCCGAGGAGCCCCGTCCCGATGCCCGGCCGCACCCCGCAGGCGCTCGCCCTGCGCGAGCCCGCCGCCGTGCTGCTCCTGCGGTCCACCCCCGGCCGTCCCGCCGGCCCCGTGCTGGCCCTGGACGACGCCGGCCGCGCCCGGGCCGGGCTGGGCGCCACCGACCCGCTGCCCGCCGACCCCGAGACCTTCCGCGCCCGCGCCGCGCTGCCGCCCGCCCCGGCCTGGGAGCGCGTCGCCGCCGGGGCGGCGGTGGCCGGGGAGCTGCTGCCCGGCGACCTGTGGCTGACCGCGGACCGCGTCGCCGGGCGCGACCAGCTCCTCGTCGTCGTCACCGGGGTCGTCACCGGGGTCGAGGACGCCGGCGCGCCCGGCGCGGGAGCCGTCGTGGCCGCCGGGCCCGGGGTGGCGCTGTCGGCCGTGCGCGACGGCGGCCTCGTCGTCGACTGGGCCGACGGCGGGTACGCCCGGACCACCGGCACCCCCGCCGCCGAGGTCGTCGGGCGCCCCTTCGCCGACCTGCTGCGCACCGCCGACGACCAGGCCCTCACCGCGCTGCGCGACGGCCTGGAGCGCGGGCTGCCCGCCACCGCGACCGTCCTGGACCACCGCGCCGACGGCCCCGACTTCCTGCACCAGGTCTCGACCCTCCCGCTGCGCGACCGGTCGGGGGCGGTGTCCCACGTGCTGTCCCGGCACAGCGACGTCACCCGCCGCACCGCCCTGGACCGCACCGCCGGGGCCCGCCTCGACGCCCTCACCCGCCTCGCCGCCCTCGACGACGGCGCCACCGGCGCCGGCGACGACCCCGGCGAGGCCCTGCGCGCCGTCGTGCGCGTCCTGGGCGACCAGCTCGTCGCCGCCGCGCTCGTCGCGCAGGTCCACGAGCGCCCCGGCGGCGGACTGCACGAGCTGGAGGTCACCGCCGCCCACGGCCACCACCTGCACGGGCTCGTCGGCCGGCGGTTCCGGCCCCCGCGCCGGCGGCCCGGGCCCGACCCCGTGCTCGACGCCGGGCCCGGGCAGCTGCTGGCCCTGGACGGCCCCGCCCCGCCGGGGTCGGTCACGCACTGGCTGCGGGAGATCAGCGGCGCCGACCACGACCCCGCGGGCACTGCGGCGCTGTCCGTGGCGTTGCGTGGACGGGAGGGCGTCCTGGGCGTCCTGCTGGTCCGCCCGCACCCCGCGGGGCTGGGGGCGCAGGACCGGGCGGTCGTCGCGGGTGCCGCGCGCCGGACGGGACTGCTCATGGAGAACGCACGACTGCACGCACGGGAGCACGCCTTGGCCGAGACGCTGCAACGCAGCATGTTGCCCGACTCGACGGGCCTGGAGGGCATCGACGGCCTCGACGTCTGGACGTTCTACGCCTCCAACGCCGACCACGCCCAGGTCGGCGGCGACTGGTTCGACGTCCTGCCGCCCACCCCGCACGGCAACCCGGTCGCCGGTGTCGTCGTCGGCGACGTCGTGGGCCACGACGTCGAGGCCGCCGCGGCGATGGGCCAGATCCGCTCCGTGGTGCGCACCGCCGCCCACGAGTTCGACGACCCCGGCAGCGTGCTCATGCGCGTGGACCAGCTCGCCGTCGGCATGG
Organism: Kineococcus lubricus; assembly: GCF_050871965.1. Taxonomy (NCBI): domain Bacteria; kingdom Bacillati; phylum Actinomycetota; class Actinomycetes; order Kineosporiales; family Kineosporiaceae; genus Kineococcus; species Kineococcus lubricus. The sequence continues at coordinate 34,197 of NZ_JBJLSK010000035.1, read as the reverse complement.
GGATCGGCCGGATGGCCTCCCTCGTGTTCGCCACCCTGCAGCGCCTGGAGGACGGCGAGTGGGAGATGGCCTGGTCCAGCGCCGGGCACCTGCCGCCGCTGCTGCGCCGCGGCGCGCACGTCGAGGTGCTCAGCGAGGCCACCGGCACCCTCGTCGGCCTCGGCGAGCGCCCCCGCCCGACCCGCGAGCGGGCGCTGTCGCCCGGCGACGTCCTCGTGCTCTACACCGACGGCCTCATCGAGACCCGCTCGCGCCCCATGCGCGACGGGCTGGAGGTCCTCGTGGAGGTGCTCTCGACGTCGAAGGCCCGCGACGCCGCCGGCATCGGGGAGGAACTGCTCGCCGGGCTCGGCGAGACCCCCGAGGACGACACCGCCATCGTCGTCGTCCGGGTCCCGGAGGAGTCCGAGCTCGGCGGGGACCCGCTGCCCACGGCCGACACCCCGCGCCGGCGCCGCTGGCAGCTGCCGTCGGAGCCGTCGTCCATCGGCAAGGCCCGGCACGCCACCCTGCGCGCGTGCGCGGTGTGGGGCCTGGACTGCGGCCCGAAGGCCGAGATCGTCGTGTCCGAGCTCGTCGCCAACGCCGTCCTGCACGGCTGGGGGACCGTCGGCCTGCGGCTGTTCGACCTCGAGGGGCAGCTGCGCATCGAGGTCGAGGACGACAGCCCCGAGGAGCCCCGCGTCGTCGACGCCCGCCCCGACGGCGCCGGCGGCCACGGCATGCGCCTGGTCGACTCGCTGGGGCGGTGGGGCAGCACCCGCACCCGCCGGGGCAAGATCGTCTGGGTCGAGATCAGCCACTGAGAGGAGCTCCACCGTGAGCACCGGCACGAACCTGCTGGGCGGGCCCCCGCCCACCCACCTGCCCGCCGACGCCGAGGTCGACGCCGCGCTCGCCGCCGGCACCGACCCCGACGCCGTCGCCGCCGCCCACCCCGCGGCCTCGCTGCCGTGGGCGCTGCTGGCCGAGCGGGCGCTGGAGGAGGGCCGCACGATCACCGGGTACGCCTTCGCGCGCACCGGCTACCACCGCGGGCTGGACGCGCTGCGCCGCGCCGGGTGGCGCGGTCACGGCCCGGTGCCGTGGTCCCACGAGCCCAACCGCGGGTTCCTGCGGGCGCTGGCCGCCCTGCAGCGCTCCGCGCAGGCCATCGACGAGACGGAGGAGGCGGTGCGCTGCACCACCTTCCTCAACGACTGCGACCCCGTCGCGGCGCGCGAGCTGCTGCCGTGACGGACCCGACCCCCGAGCGGCCCGTCCTGGTCGTCGGCGCCGGGATCGCCGGGCTGGCCTGCGCCCGGGTGCTGGCCGACGCCGGGGTCCCGGTCCGCGTCCTGGACCGCGGGCGGCGCATCGGGGGTCGGATGAGCGGGCGCCGGGTCGAGACGAGCGCGGGGACCCGCGTGACCGACCTGGGGGCGTCCTACTTCACGGTGTCCGGGACGGGCGGCTTCGCGCAGCTCACCGCCGACTGGGAGCGGCGCGGCCTGGCCCGGCCCTGGACGGACACGTTCGGCGTCGTCACCGACGGGCACCTGACGGGGACGTCGTCGGGGCCGGTCCGCTGGGGCACCCCCGGCGGGTTGCGCACCCTGCTGGACGACCTGGTCGCGCCGCCGGGGCGGGCCCCGCTGGACGTGGTGTCCGGCATCGAGGTCGACGCCGTGTCGTCGGGCCCGGACGGCCCCGCGGTCGACGGCCGCCCCACGTCCGCGGTCGTGCTGGCGATGCCGGACCCGCAGGCCGCGGACCTGCTGCCGCGCATGGTCGCCACCCGCCTGGACGTCTCGGCGCGCTGGAACTGGCGCCCGTGCATCGCCGTGTACGCCGCGTGGGAGCAGCGGTGGTGGCCCGACGTGGGGGCCGCGTTCGTCAACGACTCCGACCTGCTCGTCTTCGTGGCCGACGACGGCTCGCGCCGCGGCGACGGGGCGCCCGTCCTCGTCGCGCACGTCGCCCCGGACCGCTCGGCGGACCACCTCGACGCCCCGGTCGCCGTCGTCCCGGAGGTCCTCGCGGCCCTGGGCCCGATGCTCGCCTCCGCCCCGACCCCGCAGGCGCAGTGGGCGCGGGCGCACCGCTGGTCGCTGGCGCAGCCGCTGCGCCAGCACGCCGAGGACGTCTTCGGCTGGGACGAGGAGACCGGCATCGGGGTGTGCGGGGACGCGTGGGGGCAGCGGTCGCGGGTCCAGACGGCGTGGGAGTCGGGCACGGCGCTGGGCCGGGAACTGCTGGGGCGGTCCGCTCGCTGAACCCCGCGGGGCCGTGAGCCGGTAAGCTCCCGGGTGGTCTGCGGCGACCGCTCCCGTGCTCCAGCGCGTTCTGCGGGTGCGTGGCCCGCGCGGCCGGCAGCACCCGCACCACCGTCGTCACCCGCAAGTCACCAGGAAGCAGGGGATCTCATGCCCGCGATCGTGCTCGTCGGCGCCCAGTGGGGGGACGAGGGCAAGGGCAAGGCCACCGACGCCCTCGGCGCACGCGTGGACTACGTGGTGAAGTTCAACGGCGGGAACAACGCCGGCCACACCGTCGTCGTGGGCGACGAGAAGTACGCCCTGCACCTGCTGCCCAGCGGCATCCTCACCCCCGGGGTCACCCCGGTCATCGGCAACGGCGTCGTCGTCGACCTGAACGTGCTGTTCGAGGAGATCGACGCGATGACGGCCCGCGGGGTCGACTGCTCCAAGCTCCTGGTGTCCGCGTCCGCGCACGTCATCGCGCCGTACCACCGGGTGCTGGACCAGGTCACCGAGCGGTTCCTGGGCAAGCGCAAGATCGGCACGACCGGCCGCGGGGTGGGCCCGTCCTACGCCGACAAGATCAACCGCATCGGGATCCGCGTCCAGGACCTGTTCGACGAGTCGATCCTGCGGCAGAAGGTCGAGGGCGCCCTCGACCAGAAGAACCACCTGCTGCTGAAGGTCTACAACCGTCGCGCGGTGTCGATCGACGAGACCGTCGAGACGCTGCTGTCGTACGCCGACCGGCTGCGCCCCATGGTGACCGACGTGTCCCTGGAGCTGTCCCGCGCGCTGGACCGCGACGAGATCGTCCTGTTCGAGGGCGGGCAGGCGACGATGCTCGACATCGACCACGGCACCTACCCGTTCGTGACGTCGTCGTCGGCGACGGCCGCGGGGGCCTGCACGGGCGCGGGCATCCCCCCGAACCGCGTCGACCGCATCGTCGCCGTCGTGAAGGCGTACACGACCCGCGTCGGCGAGGGCCCGTTCCCGACCGAGCTGCTCGACGCCGACGGCGAGAAGCTGCGCCAGGACGGCGGCGAGTTCGGCACCACGACCGGCCGTCCCCGCCGCACCGGCTGGTACGACGCGGTGATCTCCCGCTACGCCGCCCGCATCAACGGGGTCACCGACTTCGTCCTGACGAAACTCGACACCCTCACCGGCTGGGAACGCATCCCGGTGTGCGTCGCGTACGACGTCGACGGCGTCCGGCACGACGAGATCCCCATGTCGCAGAGCGACTTCCACCACGCCACGCCGGTCTACGAGTTCTTCGACGGCTGGACCGAGGACATCTCCGGCGCCCGCACGATGGCCGACCTGCCCAAGAACGCCCAGGCGTACGTCGAGGCGCTCGAGGCGATCTCCGGTGCGCGGATCTCCGCCGTCGGTGTCGGCCCGGACCGCGAGCAGACCGTCGTCCGGCACGACCTCCTCGGGTGAGTTCGCCGGTGGTGCGGGAGGCGGCGCTGGCCGACCTCCCGCCCGCGACGCTCTACGCGCTGCTGCGGTTGCGGGTGGACGTGTTCGTGGTGGAGCAGGAGTGCGCGTACCCCGAACTCGACGGCCGGGACCTCGAACCGTCGTGCGTGCACGTGTGGGCCGAGTCCGGCGGTGTGCCGGTGGCGACGCTGCGGGTGCTGCGCGACCCCGACGGCCGCGGCCGGATCGGCCGCGTCGCCACGGCGCGGGAGTTCCGCGGGGCCGGGGTCGCCGCCGCGTTGATGCGGAGGGCGCTGGAACTGCTGGCCGGTTCGGAGGTCGTGCTCGACGCGCAGGCCCACCTCACCGGCTGGTACGCGCGGTTCGGTTTCTCCCCCCGCGGCGAGGAGTTCGTCGAGGACCGCATCCCGCACCGGACGATGGTGCGCCCGGCCTGACTCAGCGGCGCCGGTGGGCCGGGGACCGGCTCGCCGCGACGAGCAGGGCGCAGGCGGCCGCGACCGCGGTGGCCGTCCCGAGGGCGAACACGCCCCGGGCGACTCCCAGGACGAGCACGATCCCCGCGGCGGTCAGGGCCGGCACCCCGCGGGTCCACCAGTCCGCCGGCGGTTCGGGTGCGGGCCGGTCCACCGTCGGCAGCGCGGCCAGGAGCACGCCGGCCGCGACGAGCGCCCACAGCGGCAGGGCGGGGGAGCCGGGGTGGGAGTCCCCGGCCACCTGCAGGACCGCGCTCGTGACGATCGCGGCGGCGTGGAGGCTCCAGAACGCCAGGTCGACCCGGTCGGGCACCGGCTGGGCGCCGCGCAGCGGCACGTGCCACCAGGCCCGCGCCCGGAGCCGGCCGCCGAGGAGCTGCAGGGCGAAGGCGGCGAACACCGACCAGTACCGGAGGGGTTCGGGGGCGGGGACGACGCCGGGGAGCACGAGCACGAGCAGCAGCATGCCCGCGAGGTCGACGGCGAGCCCCGCCGCGTAGAGGGTTCGACCGCTCCCGCTGCGCTGCAACGGGTGCGAGCCGGGGGTGGTGGTCACCTGGGGCATCGTCGTCTCCTTCACAGGCCGCGGTTCCGCAGCGTCTTGTGCAGCGCCTGCCGGCTGACGCCGAGGTCCCGGGCGAGGTCCACGAGGCTGTGGTCCTGCACGAGCTCGGCCAGCGCACCGGCGCGGGCGCCGGCGATGCGCGAGCGCAGGGCCGAGGCCGCGGCGTCGACCTCGGCCAGGACGAGCACGGCGCCGAGCAGCCCACCGCAGTCGCCGACCCAGTCGCGGTCGGTGCGCAGCCCGTCCAGCTGGGCGAGCAGGCCCGTGCCGTGGTCGGTGAGCGCGGCGGCGACCACGGCGGGGGAGGTGTGGCGCGCGAGCCGGGCGGTGACGGCGGGCCGGGCCGGGTCGAGGTGCCGGTGCGTCAGCACCTCGTCCCAGCCCGGTCCGCCCCGTCTGCCCACGGACAGCAGTGAACCCAGGGTTGACGGTCGTGTCAACCCTGGGTTCACGGGTGGGTCAGGAGCGCGACGGCTCCTCGTCGGGGTCGCGGCGCGCCGCCTCGCCCAGCCGCACCTCCACCTCGCGGTGACCGCCCTCGGGGACGTCGACGCCGGTCGCGACGGGGGAGTACCCCGCCGCCGTCAGCGTGTACCGGCCGGTGGACAGGTCGTCGAAGGCGAACGACCCGTCGCGGTCGGTGGTGGCCGTGTCGACGACCGTCCCGCCCTCGTCCGTGAGCGTCACCGACGCCTCCGGCACGGAGCTGCCGTCGGAGGCGGCGCTGACGGTCCCGACGAGGCGGCCGCCGCGGCTGAGGTCCAGGTCCAGCTCGACGTCCCCGTGGCCGACGTCGAGGTTCTGCGCGATCGGCCGGTACGCCTGCGACAGCACGCTCAGCACGTACGACCCGGCGGTCAGGTCGCCGAAGCGGTACCGCCCCGCCCCGTCGGTGCGGGTGGTGGCCACGACGGCGCCCTGCACGTCCAGCAGCGTCAGGACGGCCCCGCCGACCGGGGCGGCCCCGCTGCGCAGCGTCCCGTGCAGCGCGGCGCTGCCCACCAGCCGCACGTCGTGGCGCACCGGGTGGTCCGACACGGCCACGAGGTGCGCGACGGGCCGGGCGTCGGCGGCGGCCACGATGAGCACGAACGTCCCCCCGGCCTCCAGCGGCAGGCCGTAGGTCCCGACCTCGTCGGAACCGGTGCGGGCGACCTGCCGCCCCGCGTGGTCGGTGACGGTGAGGACCGCGCCGGGCAGCGGGCCGCCCGCCGCGTCGGTGACGACCCCGACGATCCCCAGGCGCAGGTCGGCCAGCAGCCGGTCGACGCGCTGCTGGGCGCTGACCCCCTGCGGCGGCGCGTCCAGCACCTGCACGGGGTCCTCGCGGCGCTCGGCGCGCTGGGCCGGGACCGCCGGCCCGCCGTCGCCCGCCTCGCGGGCCAGGACCTGCTCCAGGCCGCGGCCCTCGGCGTCGACGTTCGGGACGAGGCGCTGCATCCAGCGGGGCATCCACCACGCGGCGTCGCCCAGCAGGGTCAGGGCGGCGGGCATGATGACCATCCGCACCACGAGGGCGTCGGCGAGGACCCCGACGGTCAGCGCCGTGCCGATCGACCCGATGATCTGGTCGCCGCTGGTGGCGAACCCGATGAAGACGCCGGACATGATGAGCGCCGCCGCGACGACGACGGGCGCCGAGCGCCGGAACCCCGACAGGATCGCGTCGACCGGCCGGCGGCCGTGCGCGTGCTGCTCGTGGATCGCCGAGACGAGGAACATCTGGTAGTCCATGGCGAGGCCGAACAGGATCCCGACGACCAGCACGGGCATGAAGCTGAGCAGCGGGGCGGGCTGGGCGACCTGGAAGACGTCCGAGAGCCACCCCCACTGGTAGATCGCGACGACCGAGCCCAGCGAGGCGCCCAGCGACAGCAGGAACCCGACCGTCGCCAGCAGCGGCACCGCCAGCGAGCGGAACAGCATGATCAGCAGGAACAGCGCCAGCACCACGATGAGGGCGATGTAGACCGGCAGCGCGTCGTTCAGCGAGTCGGTGACGTCGATGTCGAGCGCGGTCTGGCCGGTGACGTAGACCTCGGCGCCGGTGGTGGCGTCGGTGGCCGAGCGGATGGCGCGCACCAGGTCCGACGTCGCCTCGTCGGTCGGGCCGGAGCCGGGGACGACCGTGATGAGCTGCGCGCTGCCGTCCGGGGCGGGCACCGCGGGGGTGACGGCCACGACGTCGGGCAGCCCCTGGATCGTCGTGGCGACCTGCCCGGCGACGGCCGCGGAGTCCGCGCCGTCGACGAGGACGACGAGGGTGGACTGCGAGCCGGGGCCGAAACCCTCCACGAGCAGGTCGTACGCCTGGCGCTGGGAGGTCGCGGGGTCGGCGTTCTCGGCCGACGGCAGCGCGGTCCGCATCGAGGCGACGGGGACGGCGACGACGCCCACGGCCACGATCGCCAGGAGCAGCGCGACGACGGGGCGCGCGGTGACGGCGCGCGCCCAGCGGCCCAGCAGGCCCTTCCCGGCGAGGTCGGCGGTGGCGTGGTCGTCGCTGTCGGCCGCGGCCCGCAGGCCGGCCCGGTCGCGGTGCCGCTCCTTCGCCGGCAGCACCCGCAGGCCCAGCACCTTCAGGAACGCGGGCACCGCGGTCAGCGCCACGAGGACGGCGACGGCGACGGTGGCGGCCGCACCCAGGCCCATCTGGGTCAGGAACGGGATGTCGACGACGGCCAGGCCCACGAGCGCGATGACGACGGTGGTCCCCGCGAAGACGACGGCGGTCCCGGCGGTCCCGGTGGCCTTGGCGATGGCCGCGTCGAGGTCCTCGCCGCGGCGCAGCTCGGTGCGGGCGCGGGCGAAGACGAACAGGGCGTAGTCGATCCCGACGGCCAGGCCCAGCATCCCGGCCAGGGCGGGCGTGGTCGTCGACAGCGACACGACCTTGCCCAGGGCCAGGATGCCGAGGGCGCCGGCGCCCACGCCGAGACCGGCGGTCAGCAGGTTCGCGCCCGCGGCGGCGAGGCTGCCGTAGGTGAGGATCAGGACGAGGAAGGCCACCGCGACGCCGATGGCCTCGCTGGTGTGGCCGGCCTCGGTGGTCTGGGCCTGCGAGCTGACCTCGACCCGCAGCGCCCCCGCGTCCTCGGTGGCCTCGGTGAGGGCCTCGACCTGCTCGCTGGTGACGTCCCCGAGCCGGCCGTCGAAGGTGACCGTGGCCGCCGCGATGCGCTGGTCCTGCGACACCATCGGCGTCTGCGGGGAGAGGGGGTCGCTGACCGCGGCGATGCCGTCGACGTCCCGGACCCGGGCGAGCACGTCCTGCACGGCGCTCGCGTTGGCCTCGGTCAGCGTCTGGCCCTCGGGGGCCTGGAACACGACGGTGGCGGTGGCGTTGTTCGCCCCGGCGGAGAACTTCTCCTCCAGCAGTTCCAGGCCGTCGCTGGCCTGGGTGCCGGGGATGGAGAAGCTGGTGTCCTGCGCGGCGGTGCGTTCCAGTCCGACGGCGAGGCCGCCCAGGACGGCGAGCAGCAGCGCCCAGACGCCCAGCACCGGCCAGTGGCGGCGGGCGCTGAACCTCCCGAGTCGGTAGAGCAGGGTGGCCATCGGGGCGGGCTCCTTCGCGGTGGGGGGCCGTGGGGTCCGTCGGCACCGGTGGCGACGTCCTGCGTGGTCGCCGGACGTGCGACCGGCCCGTCGAAGGTACCCCGGCGGGGAGCACCTGCCAACGGGTTCGCACTAGTCGATCGGCTAGTTCTCACCGGGTCTGAGGTCCGTCGGGAGTCGTAGCTCCGGGTTAGAGTGCGAGGACACCGCGAGCGAGGAGACCCATGACGACGGTCGAGGAGGCGCGGCCGGCCGGTCCCGGGCGGCAGCGGCTGCACGAGGCCGCGCTCCGGCTCTTCGTCGAGCACGGCGTCAGCGGCACGTCGCTGCAGATGATCGCCGACGAGATGGGCGTCACCAAGGCCGCCGTCTACTACCACTACCGGACCAAGGACGAGCTGGTCATCGGGGTCGTCGCCCCCTTCATCGACCGGGTCTTCGCGGTCCTGGACGCCGCCTCGGCCCGGCGGGGGCGGCGAGCGCAGGTCGAGACGCTCATCGGCGGGCTCGTCGACGTCGTCGTCGACGTGCGGCGGCTGTACGTCGTGACGGCCGTCGACCCGGTCGTCGCCCACCTGCACGAGAACTACCCGCGGATGCGTGAACTCGGTGACCGGGTGCAGGAGATCCTGACCGGCCCCGACGCCGACGCCGAACGCCGGGTCGCGGTCGCGTTCTTCCTGTCCGGCCTCGTCGGGCCGATCGCCGACGCCTCCTGCCGGGACGTCCCCGACGACGACCTGCGGGCCATGCTGGTGGCCGTCGGACGCCGTTTCCTCCTGCCGCGCAGCAGGTCCCGGTCGGCGTCCTGATGGACTGGGTCCTGTTCGCCGGGGCGTTCCTCGCGGTCGTCGACTACGCCGTGAAGGTCGTCGCGATCGGCGCGGTGCCCGAGGACCGCCGCCCGGGTTCCTCCTCGGCGTGGCTGCTGCTCATCCTGTTCCTGCCCGTCGTGGGGGTCCCCGCGTTCCTGCTGCTGGGCAGCCCGTTCGTCGCCGGCCGCCGCCACCGCGTGCAGCAGCAGGCGAACCTGGCCATCGCCGAGGGCGTCCTGCACCTGCCGGGGATCCCCGACGGCCTCGTCGTCGACGACCACCTGGCGTCGCTGCTGACGCTGAACCGGCGGCTGACGTCGCTGCCGTGCGTCCTGGGCGAGCACCGCAGGCTGCTGCCGGACGGGGAGTTCATCGCCGCGCTCGTCGACGCCGTCGACTCCGCGGTCCGCACCGTGCACGTCGAGTTCTACATCGCCGCGCTGGACCCGACGACCGAGCCGTTCTTCGACGCCCTGGCCCGGGCCGTCGCCCGCGGGGTGAAGGTGCGGTTCCTGTACGACCACCTCGGGGCCCGCGGGTACCCCGGGCACGCGCGGATGAACGCCCGGCTCACCGCCGACGGCGTCGAGTGGCACCGCATGATGCCCATCGACCCGCTGCGGCGGCGGTGGCGGCGGCCGGACCTGCGCAACCACCGCAAGCTCGTCGTCGTCGACCGCCGGCTGGGTTTCTGCGGGTCGCAGAACCTCATCGACCCGGGTTACCTCAAGCGCCGGCACGTGCGGCGCGGCCGGCGGTGGGTCGACCTCAACGTGGAGGTCAGCGGGCCGGTCGTGCAGACGCTGGAGGCGGTGTTCGAGACCGACTGGTACGCCGAGACCGGCGAGGTCGTCGGGGAGGTGTCGATCCCGGCGCTGGAGGCGGGCCCGGGCGGTTCCGAGGGGGCGTTCCAGGTCGTCCCGTCGGGCCCGGGTTTCCCGACCGAACCCAACCTGCGGCTGTTCACCGGGCTGGTGCACGCCGCGACGGCGCGGGTCTCGATCGTCAGCCCGTACTTCGTGCCCGACGAGGGTCTGGAGCAGGCCATCACGACCGCGGTGTACCGCGGGGTCCAGGTGGAGCTGTTCGTGTCCGAGCGGGCCGACCAGTTCATGGTCCACCACGCGCAGCGGTCCTACTACGGGTCGCTGCTGCGGGCGGGCGTGCGGATCCACCTGCTGCCCCAGCCGTGGGTCCTGCACAGCAAGCTGCTCGTCGTCGACGGCCTGCGGGCGGTCATCGGGTCCAGCAACATGGACATCCGGTCCTTCAACCTCGACTACGAGGTCTCCCTGCTCGGCCTCGAACCGCGGTTCGTCGCCGACCTCGACGCCGTCGTCGACGACTACCGCTACCGGTCGCGGGAACTGACCCTGGCCGAGTGGGGGCGGCGGCCGCTGCACCACCGCTACCTGGACAACGTCATGCGCCTGACCGCCGCCCTGCAGTGACTCCCGGGGGTCCCCGGGAGCCGCTGCGCGCCGGTCAGGGGGTCTCGGCGACCTTCACGGTGAGGGCGTCCAGGTAGCTGCGCACGTTCGCCCGGACCTGCTCGACGTTGTCGCCGCCGAACTTCTCCAGCACGGCGTCGGCCAGGACCAGGGCCACCATGGCCTCGGCGACCACGCCGGCCGCGGGCACCGCGCACACGTCCGACCGCTGCGCGATGGCCTGCGCCGCACCACCGGAGGCGGTGTCGACGGTGTCGAGGGCGCGCGGGACGGTGGAGATGGGTTTCATGGCGGCGCGCACGCGCAGGACCTCGCCGTTGGTCATGCCGCCCTCGATGCCGCCGGCGCGGTCGGTGCGGCGGCGGACGGTGAAGCCGTCACCGCCGTCCTCGACGCGCTCGATCTCGTCGTGGGCGGCGGACCCGCGGCGGCGGGCGGTCTCGAAACCGTCGCCGACCTCGACGCCCTTGATGGCCTGGACGCCCATGAGGGCCGCGGCCAGGCGCGCGTCGAGCTTGCGGTCCCAGTGGACGTAGGAACCCAGGCCCGGCGGCAGGTCGTGGACGACGACCTCGACGACCCCGCCGAGGGTGTCGCCCTCGGTGTGGGCCTGGTCGATCTCGGCGACCATGCGGGCGCTGGCCTCGGGGTCGGCGCAGCGGACCGGGTCGGCGTCGATGGCGGCCATCGCGCCGCGACCCGGCACGGTGCCCTCGGCGACGGCCTGCGAGCCGATGGAGACGACGTGCGAGACGACCTCGGCGCCGACGGTCTGCGCCAGGAAGGCGCGGGCGACCTCGCCGAGGGCGACGCGGGTGGCGGTCTCGCGCGCCGAGGCGCGCTCCAGGACGGGACGGGCGTCGGTGAAGCCGTACTTCTGCATGCCGGTCAGGTCGGCGTGGCCCGGGCGCGGGCGGGTCAGGGGGGCGCCGCGACCGCGGGCGGGGATGCGGCCCGGTTCGTCGTAGCGGCGGCCCTCGGCGTCGGCCGGGTCGGCGGCCATGACCTCCGACCAGCGGGGCCACTCGCTGTTGCCGATGCGCAGGGCGATCGGCCCGCCCTGGGTCACGCCGTGGCGGATGCCGCCGATGACCTCCAGCTCGTCCTGCTCGAAGTTCATCCGGGCGCCGCGGCCGTGCCCGAGGCGACGGCGCGCGAGCGCCTGCCGGATCCGGGCGCTGTCGACCTCGACGCCCGCGGGCAGCCCTTCGAGGATGCCCGCCAGCGCGGGGCCGTGCGATTCACCAGAGGTCAGCCAGCGCAACACGGACCCGATTCTGCCGTACCCGGCGCACCCGCCCGTGCGGCGGCGGCCGGCCGGTCAGTCGGCGAGGTCGCTCAGCAGCGGGTCCACGCGGTACGGGACGAGCTCGCGCATCGCCAGCGACGTGCGGGTCCGCACGACCCCGGGGATGGACAGGACGCCCTGCCCGACGCGGTACAGGTCGTCGGCGTCGCGGGCCACGATGCGGCACATGAGGTCGCCGTCACCGGTGATCCCGTGCACCTCCAGGACCTCCGGGGTCTCCCGCAGGCGGCGCAGCGTGTCCTCCTGCTGCCCCTGGTGGATCTCGATCATCACGAACGCCGACACCGAGAACCCCAGCGCGGCCGGCGCCAGCCGGCGGGAGAAGCGGTGCAGCACGCCGTCGGACTCCAGGCGCTCCAGGTGGGCCTGCACCGTCCCGCGGGCCAGCCCCAGCCGGCGGGACAGGCCGAGCACGGTCGCACGCGGGTCCTCGTCCAGGGCGAGCAGGATCCGGGCATCGATGGTGTCGAGACGGCGCACGGACGCCATCTTGGCGCATCGACGGCCGCGCGCGGCGAACAATGTGCGCACCCGCGTGTGGCTTCCCTGTGCAACCGGCGGCCCGGAGCCGCCCACGTCGTGCGCCCCGAGCGCGGGGGTGGGGGCTCAGCGGGGGCGGGGGGTGCCCACCTCGACGACCACGTCGCCGTCGACCACCTCGACCAGGTGCGTCCGGACGGGGGTCAGGGCCGGGGGGCTCGACGGTTCCCCGGTCCGCAGGTCGAACGCCGACGCGTGCCGCGGGCACTCCACGGCGCAGTCCTCGACCCAGCCCTCGGCGAGGGACTCGTCGGCGTGCGTGCACGTGTCGTCGATGGCGAACAGCTCCCCGTCGACGTTGAAGACCGACACGGGGGCGGGCAGTTCGGGGCGGTCGACGCGCACCACCTCACCCGGCGGGAGGTCGGCCGCGGCGCACGCGACGACCCTGGTCCCGGAAGCCATCGCGGGGTTCCTCTCGTCCCGGGGCCGGCGGATCGGCCCCTCGGCCCGCCATGCTGCCACCGCCGGGGCGGACGGCACCCCGGGCCTTCAGGCGCTCTTGCGGGTCCGCGTCGTGGTCTTCGCCGTCTTCCGGGACGTCGCCTCCTTCGCGGCGGTCTTCTTCGCAGCGGTCCTCTTCGCCGCCGCCTTCTTCGCGGTGGTCTTCTTCGCCGCCGTCCCCTTCGCGGTGCCCCCCTCCGCCGCGGGCTCCTGCGCCGGGGTCTGCCCCGACCCTCCGCCGCGGGCCCGCTCCACCGAGCGCTGGAGCGCGGTGAGCAGGTCGACGACCTCGTCGGCGCCGCCGTCCCCGTCGTCGTCCGCGCGGGAGGAGGGGGCCGCGCCGGCGTCCTCGAGGCGGGCCTCGACGAGTTCCTTCACCGCCACCGCGTACTCGTCCTCGAACTCCTCGGGGCGGAAGTCGCCGGCCAGGGACTCCACCAGGGAGGCGGCCATCTTCAGCTCCTGCGGCCGCAGCGCCACGTCGGTCTCGAGGACCTCGAACTCGGCCGGGCGGACCTCGTCGGGCCACAGCAGCGTCTGCAGCACGATCGCCTTGTCCCGCACGCGCAGCACGGCCATCGACTCCCGCTGGCGCAGCGCGACCTTCACCACGGCGACCCGGTCGGTCTCGGCGAGGGCCTCGCGCAGCAGGACGTACGGCTTCGCGGCGCGCGCCTCCGGCTCCAGGTAGTACGGCCTGGACAGCAGCAGCGGGTCGACCTGGTCGGCGGGCACGAACTGGATCACGTCGATCTCGTGACCGCTGGCCACGGGCAGGTCGTCGAGGTCCTCGTCGGTGAGGACGACGAGCTTGCCGTCGGGGCTCTCGTAGCCCTTGGCGACCTCGTCGTAGGAGACCTCCTCGCCGTCCACCGAGCAGGTGCGGCGCAGCTTGATGCGCCCGCCGTCGGTACGGTGGACCTGGTGGAAGCGGATGTCGTGCTCGCCGGTCGCGGCGTACAGGCGGACCGGGACGTTGACCAGACCGAAGGACACAGCGCCCTTCCAGATGGCGCGCGGCATGACGTACCCCTTCCGGAGGTCGGATCCCCACGGTACGGCGCGGGCCGCGGACCCGCACGGGAGTCGCCGCCGGCCCCCGCGCCGGCCACGCTGCCCGCCGCCGAGTGGCGGGCTCGCGCGCACGCCCACGCCGAACGGGCCCGCGCCCTGACCGGGGACGCCGCCGCCCGCCGCGCCCGCGGCGAGCAGCACCCCGTGGAGGACTTCCTCTACACGTACTACAACTGGGCGCCCGGGAAGCTCCTGCGCTGGCACCCGGGGGTGGGGGTCGTGCTGGCCGACGCCGGCGAGCGGGCCGGCTGGGCGAACTACGTCGCGGTGCCCGGCGGGGTGCGGGTCGACGCCGCGGCCCTGGCCGCCCAGCGGCGCGCGACGATCACCCTCGCGCGCGACGTCCTCGCCGCCACCCGGGGGCGGGCCCCGCAGCTGGCCTGCTTCGGCCTGCACGAGTGGGCCATGGTGCACCGCACCCGGCCCGAGCAGGTCCGCCACGCCGGGTTGCCGCTGCGCCTGGGTCACGCCGGGACCGACGAGGTCGTGGAGTCGCACCGCATCCGGTGCAGCCACTACGACGCCTTCCGGTTCTTCACCCCGACCGCGGTGCCGCGCAACGAGTTGCAGCCCACCCGCACCGGCCAGCCCGGCCAGGAGCAGCCGGGCTGCCTGCACGCGACGATGGACTGCTACCGGTGGGCCATGAAGCTGTCCCCGGCGGTGCCGGGGGAACTGCTGCTCGACTGCTTCGAGCTCGCCCGCGACGTGCGGGTCCTGGACATGCGCGCCTCGCCGTACGACGTGTCGTCGCTGGGCCACACGGCCGTCGCGATCGAGACCCCCGAGGGCAAGGCCGAGTACGCGCGCGCCCAGCGGGAGTTCGCCGAGCGGGCCGACCCGCTGCGCGCGGCGCTGGTCCAGGTGTGCGAGGCGCTGCTCGCCGCGGCCTGACGATCCGAACCCCCGACCGTCGCCGGGGGTCAGACCCCCGCGGTCGCGTCGTCGCTCTCGGTCGCGGCGTTCCAGTCCTTCTTCTCCGAGCGCCACCCCTCCTCGGTGCGCCCGCGGCGCCAGTACCCCGAGGCGGACAGCAGTTCCCGCGGGACGCCGAGGTCGGTGCGGACCCAGCGGCGGACGGCGCGGACGGTGTCGGCCTCGCCGTGGACGAAGGCGTGCGGGGCGCCGGCGGGCAGGTCGAGACCGCGCAGGAACCCCAGCAGGGCCTCGGGGTCCGGTTCGGCCCGGTGCACCCAGTGCAGCCGCAGGTCCCCCGGGCAGGTCAGGGGCAGTTCCTCGGCGGCCGAGTGCACCTCGACGACCGCGACGGCGACCGCGCCGGCCGGGACCCGTTCCAGCGACGCCGAGATCGCCGGCAGCGCGCTGGCGTCGCCGACGAGCAGGTGCCACGGGGCGTCCTCGCGGGGGGTGTAGGCCCCGCCGGGGCCCATGATCCACAGCTCGTCGCCGGGGGCGGCCGCGGCCGCCCAGGGACCGGCGAGCCCCTCGTCGCCGTGCACGACGAAGTCGACGGTCACCTCGCCCCCGGCGACGGACCGCACCGTGTAGGTGCGCTGCGCGGGCCACTCCTCGCGCGGCCGGGTCTTGCGGATGCGGTCCACGTCGAACGGCTCGTCGTGCACCACGCCGGGCTGGGGGAAGACCAGCTTCACGTACGAGTCGGCCTGCTCGACGCCGAAGTCGACGAGGTCGTCGCCGCCGAACACCACGCGCACCATGTGCGGCGCGAGCCGCTCGACGCGCTGCACGACGCCGAGGCGCTGGCGGCGCGGCGCGGGCTCCGGCTTCCTGAACGGGTTCCGCACGTCCTGCTCCACCTCACTCACCCTCGGCGCGGCCTTCGCGCCAGTACCCCATGAACGCCACCGAGGTCCGCGGGACGCCGACCTCGCGCACGAGGTGGCGCCGCAGGGCCTTCACGACGCCCGCCTCCCCAGCCAACCACGCGTACAGCGCCTCCGGCCCGGCGGCCTCGGCGTGCTCGGGGACCTCCCACAGGATCCCGGTGTCGAGGTCCACGTCGTCCAGCGCGTCGTCCAGCGCGTCGGTGTCGTCCAGGGGGGAGGACACCTCGTCGACCAGCGCGGAGGCGACCTCGTGCACGCGGCGCTGGAGGAGTTCCCCGGGGGCGTGGGAGCCGTTGCGGGGCAACCACTCCACGGTCAGGTCGGCGGCCGAGGGCAGGTCCAGCAGGTCGAGCGCGTCGGGGACCTCCAGCAGCGCCGTGGCCCGCACCCCGGCGGGCAGCTGCTCCAGGATCGCCGAGACCGCCGGGACGGCCGTCTCGTCCCCGGCCAGCAGCAGCGTCCGCGCCTCGGCGGGCGGGGCCCACTCCACGCCCCACATCCGGCCGGTGCCGGGGGAGGAGGGGCCGACGATCCCGAGCCGGTCGCCCACCGCGGCCCCCGCGGCCCACCGCGAGGCCGGGCCCGCGTGCCCGCCGTGCACCCCGTGCAGGACGAAGTCGACGTCCAGCTCGGCCCACGCCCGCGCGGTCGCCGGCCGGAACGCGCGGACGGTGTAGGTGCGCATCGCGGGCCGGACGTCGTCGGGCAGTTCCCGCCACCACGTGTACCAGTCGCCCTCGGGCGGGTCGTAGGCCGCCAGCGGCCGGTCCAGCAGCAGGACCTTGAAGCGCTGGTCGTAGCCGCCGGCGCCGAAGCCGCCGAGCTCGGGGGAGGTCAGCGTCACCCGCACGAAGCTCACCCCGACCCGCCGGACGGCGGCGACCCGCACCTCGTGGAGGGCGTACGCGGCGCGCGCGAGCGTCGCCCGCGCGCCCGCCTCGGTGTCGGTCGTCATGTCCCCAGAACCCCTCCGTCGATGTGAGGACAGCCTAACCAATGGACGGGGGTCCTCGGCAACGTCCGCGCTGGCCCGCCTCCCGGACCGGCGCCACAGTGGGGACGTGCTCCCCATGCTGGCGACCGCCGCCCCGGCCGCCGACGGGGTGCCCACCGACGGCGAGCACTGGGCCTACGAGGTCAAGTGGGACGGCATGCGCGTCCTGGCCGACGTCCACGACGGCCGCCTCGCCCTGCGCTCGCGCACCGGCCGCGACGTCTCGGCGACCTTCCCCGAGCTCACCGCCCTCACGCGGGCCCACGCCGACGTCCACCTCGACGGCGAGGTCGTCGCCCTCCACGACGGGCTGCCGTCGTTCGCGGCGCTCGCCGACCGCATGCACGTCACCGACGCCCGCGCCGCCGCCCGGGCCGCGGCCCGCACCCCCGTGACGCTCATGGCCTTCGACGTCCTGCGCCTGTACGGCGTGGACCTGGTGGACCGGCCCTGGCAGGAGCGGCGCGAGTCCCTGGACCGGCTCGTCCCGTCCGGGCGGGCCTGGCAGGTCTCGCCCGTCTACCCCGACGCGGCCTCGCTGCTGGCCGCGACCCGCGAGCAGGGGCTGGAGGGGGTCGTGGCCAAGCGCCGCACCTCCACCTACCAGCCCGGCCGGCGCAGCCCCGACTGGGTCAAGCACGCCCACCGCCGCCACCAGGCCTGCCTGGTCGTCGGGTGGCGGCCGGTGGTGGGGGCCGGAGCGCGGATGGGGGCGCTGCTGCTGGCCGTCCCCGCCGCCGGCGGCGGGCTGAGGTACGTCGGCCGGGCCGGCAGCGGCCTGGGGGCCGGCGCGGAGGAGGAGCTGCGGGCGGCGCTGACCGGGTGCGAGCGCCCCCGCCCCGTCGTCGAGGTCCCGCGCGCCGACGCGGCCGGGGCCACCTTCACCGAGCCCGTCGTCGTCGTGGAGGTCCGCCACCTGGGCCGCACCACCGGCGGCCGGCTGCGCCAGCCCACCCTGCGCGGCCTGCGCAACGACCTCGCACCGTCCGACGTCCGGGAGGAGTGACGTGGCCGCCCGCCCCGCGCAGGACCCCGACCACGGGGAGACCGTCGTCGACGTCGAGGGACGGCGGCTGCGGCTGCGCCGCCTGGAGAAGGTGCTCTACCCCGCGACGGGCACCACGAAGGCCGAGGTCCTCGCCTACGTCACCGCGGTCGCCCCCGCGCTGCTGGCCCAGCTGCGGCAGCGGCCGCTGACCCGCAGGCGCTGGCCCGACGGGGTCCGCGGCCCGTCCTTCGTCGAGAAGAACGTGCCCCGCGGGGTGCCCGGCTGGGTGCGCAGCGTGGAGCTGGAGACCCCCGGCAGCACCAAGGACCGCGAGACGGCCCGCTACCCGCTCGTCGACGACCTCGCCGGGCTGGTGTGGCTGGTGAACCTCGCGGCCCTGGAGCTGCACGTCCCGCAGTGGCGCGTCGGGCCGCGCGGGGGAGTGCGCCACCCCGACCGGCTCGTCGTCGACCTCGACCCCGGCGAGGGGGCCGGGCTGCCCGAGTGCGCCGAGGTCGCCCTCGCGGTGCGGGAGCGGCTGGCCGCCGACGGGCTGGACTGCCACCCGGTGACGTCGGGGTCGAAGGGGTTGCAGCTGTACGCCGCCGTCTCCGGCGAGCAGTCCGCCGACGTCCTGCGCGCCTACGCCCACCGCCTGGCCGAGGAGCTGGAACGGGACCGGCCCGACCTCGTCGTGAGCCGCATGACGAAGGTGCTGCGCGGCGGGAAGGTCCTGCTGGACTGGAGCCAGAACAACGCCGCCAAGACGACCGTCGCGCCGTACTCCCCGCGCGGCCGCGAGCGCCCGTGCGCCGCCGCGCCCCGCACGTGGGACGAGTTCGACGACCCGGGAGCGCTGCGGCAGCTGACGCTGGCCGAGGTCGCCGACCGGTACGCCCGCCACGGGGACCCGCTGGCCGCGCTGGGGCCCGGCGCCGGTCCGGGCCCGCGGGTCCCTACGGCGTGACCCGCGCGACCCGCAGCTGGTCGCGGTGCAGGCTGATGCGCGGGGAGTAGCCGAACAGGGCCGTGGCGGTGAGGAACTCCTCGGGCCCGAAGTCGACCGACGTCAGGCTGACCTGCAGGTACCCGCGCAGCCCCACGAGGTGCTCGTCGGCGACGACGGCGTACCAGGGCCGGTGGCGCCGGCTCATGAGCTGCACGTCGGCGTCGCACCAGCCCGCGTCGAGGGTGCGGTGCCGCCCGTTGACCAGCCCGATCCCGGCGTACCGGCGCAGCTCGGCGTCGAGGTGGAGGTTGACGCTGCACGTGGGCGCGGCGGCGTCGTTGACGTCCTGCACGGCGGTGACGAGCCAGCCGGCGAGGGCGCCGGCGGGCACGTCCTCGACGTCGGCCTGCGGCACCAGCCGCTCCAGGCAGGCGTGGTCGACGGCGCCGGCCAGCGACAGCAGCGCCTCGGTCTCGGCGCGCGTGACGTCGTCGAGGTCGCCGCGGCGCACCGGGACGGGGTCGCCCGCGGCGCGGACCTGGGTGCGGGGGTCGACGTCGTCGGGGACGGTGTCCCCGTCGTCCCACAGGCTGAAGGCGCTGTGCCGGTGGACGTCGCCGACGTGCTCACCGTCGAGGGTGATCGTCTCGCCGCGACGGGACAGGACCTGCGGTTCGCTCTCCATGGCGCCGCCGATGGTAGGCGGCGACGGGGCCCGGGGGCCATCGGCTGCCCGCGGAAACCGGTTGACCCCCTCCCGGCCGGGCCGGTCGACTGACCCGGTGCTGGAGACCAGGAGCCGACTGTCCGAGGACGACTTGCGGGCCGTCGCCGCGCTGGAGGCGAGCGTCGTCGCCCACGACGGCGGCCGCCTGAAGATCGAGTGGGGCGACCTGCGGAACCGGTCCGGCGACCACGTGAACGACCTGCTGTGGACGGCCGACGGGCGGGTCGTGGGGTTCGTCGGGTTCGACTCCTACGACGGCCGCGTCGTCGAGCTCGTCGGGATGGTCGACCCGGCCGCACGAGGGCGGGGGATCGGCGGCGCCCTGCTCGACGCCGCCGTCGGCGTGTGCCGGCGGCGGGGGTTCGCGCAGGCCCTGCTCATCGTCCCGCGCGGCAGCGCCGCCGGGGCCCACCTCGCCCGCAGCCGAGGCGCCGTCCTGGAGCACTCCGAGCACGCGCTGCGCCTCGACGTCCCGCCCGCACCGGTGGCCCCCGACCCGCGCACGGTGCTGCGCGCCGCCGGCCCCGGTGACGTGCCCGTCCTGACGGGGCTGCTCACCGACGCGTTCGGGAGCGCGCCCACCCACCTGGAGGCGGGGTTCGCGACGGGCCGCACGCTCGTCGTCGAGCACGCGGGGGAGCCGATGGGGACCGTCCGGCTGCAGCGGGAGGGGGACAGCGGCGGGATCTACGGCTTCGCCGTCACCCCGCGGTGGCAGGGCCGGGGAATCGGCCGCGACGTGCTGCGCCGGGTGTGCGCGCAGCTGTTCGACGAGGGCGTCGCCTCGGTCCGGCTCGAGGTCGCCGTCGGCAACGACCGCGCCCTGGGGCTGTACACGTCCCTGGGTTTCACGCCGGTCCAGACCGAGGACTACCACGACCTCCCGCTGACGTGACTGCGCCCGGTGGCGGCCGCCCCCGCGGGGACGGCCGCCACCGGGCGCGGCGGGGACGGGATCAGAAGACGCCGAGCTGCTCGACGTGCTTCCTGCGGGCGGCGACCGCGCCGCCGAGGATCACGGCGAACAGCGCCAGGTGCAGCCAGTTGCTCGCCACGTTCACGGGCAGGTCGTCGCGGACGGCGTTGACCATCAGCCCCGCCCCGCTGAGCCCCGCGCACAAGTACGTCAGCGCCACCCACACGACCGTCTTGTGCGCCTGCCGGGCCGACCCGGAGAACGCCAGGACCGTCACGCCGAACAGGATCTGCGTCGACGCCACGACCACCGAGGTGCGGAACAGGCCGAACAGGTTCGCGCCGGAGTCGTAGAACCCCATCTCGGAGTAGTTCGAGGTGATGCCCGGGACCAGCCCGAGGACACCCAGACCCAGGGTGAGGAGAGCGACCAGGCGGGCGAAGGCGGCGATGGGCCCACCGGTCTCGGCGGGGTTCGGCGACTCGATCGCGGGGGGCGCGACGGCGGGAGCGTTCATGACCACCATCATGGCTCACCGGACCGGCGCGCATTTTACCGGTGCTCGCCCGTCCGCGCTCGCGGGAACCTCAGCGCGGCAGCAGCCGGTGCGCGTCGGACGCCGAGATCCCCTGGGCCTGCAGCAGGTCCACCACCGTCGAGCGCAGCTGCGCCACCACGACCGTCGCCGACAGCGACTCCGCGCCCAGCGTCCGCGGCCCCAGCGTCACCGCCAGCTCCTGCAGACCCGCCACCGACGGCGGCAGCGTCTCCCCCGGGTAGGCCGGTTCCCCCAGCGAGCGGATCGCCGCGGCCATCCCCTCCAGCGCCCCCGCCACCGAGTCCGGCATCTGCTCGTCGTACTTCAGCGCCGTGCTGACGCGGCGCAGCGCCACCCGCAGGTTCCGCGTCGCCCGGTCCATCCCGGCCTGCAGCTTCTTCTGCTGCACGATCTCCCCCCGGCCGCGGCGGCGCAGCGGGGACAGCCGGTGCACCTCCTGGCCCGCGTTGACCGACTGCGACCAGCCGTCCAGCTCCGTCTGCGTCGCCCGGGCCCGCGCGAGCACCTCCTCGGCCTTGGCCGCGTCGTGGTCGCGGACCGCCCCGGCCGCGTCCTCCAGCAGGTCCGCCAGCTGCCCGGCGTACGCCCTGGAGCGCCCCCGCACGTCCCGGCGCGGGTCCGGCGGCAGCAGCGCCGCCACCGCCAGCGCCACCACCACGCCCGTCATCGCGTCCAGCCAGCGGTCCGAACCGCCGCTGCCGGGCATCGGCGGGTACGCCACGATGAACGCGGCCTGCAGCGCGGCCTGGTTCACCAGCAGGATCCCCGAGTCCAGGAACCGCGCGATGAACATCGCCGCCGCCACGATCGCGGTGATCTGCAACGGGCCCCGCCCCACGAGGTGGACGATCAGCGTCCCCAGCAGGACGCCGATCGTGACGCCGACGCCCAGCTCCCCGACCCGGCGCAGCCGCTGGTTGTTCTGCACCCCCAGGCACACCACGACCGCCACGCACGCGAACACCGGGTACGGCTGGTCCCACAGCGCCTGCGCCAGCAGCCAGGCGACCCCGGCACCCAGGCCGCACTGCATGATCTGCCACCACGACCCCTGCCAGCGCTGCCACCCGGTGCGGAGCCGCCGGCGGGCGGAGAGGGCGAACGGGATCGTGCGGGGCACGGGGGTGATCCTCCCCCACGACGTCGGGTCGGGCACCGGGGAACCTCTACCCTCGATCCCCGTGGACGTCCTCGTCATCGGTTCCGGTGCCCGCGAACACGCCCTCGTGCGTGCCCTGCTCGACGACCCGGGGGTGGACCGCGTCGTGGCCGCCCCCGGCAACGCCGGCATCGCCCTCGTCGCCCCCGTCGAACCGGTCGAGGCGACCGACCCCGCGGCCGTGGCGGCCCTCGCGCAGCGGCTCGGCGCGGACCTCGTCGTCGTCGGCCCCGAGGCCCCGCTGGTCGCCGGCGTCGCCGACGCCGTGCGCGCCGCCGGCATCCCCGTGTTCGGCCCCTCCGGCGAGGCGGCCCGGCTGGAGGGCTCCAAGGCGTTCGCCAAGGAGGTGATGGCCGCCGCGGGCGTGCCCACCGCGATGGCGCACCTGTGCACCACCGAGGAGGAGGTGGCCGCCGCGCTCGACGCGTTCGGCGCCCCGCACGTCGTCAAGGACGACGGCCTCGCCGCCGGCAAGGGCGTCGTCGTGACGTCCGACCGCGAGGCGGCGCTCGCGCACGCCCGCACCTGCCTGGCCCACGGCCCGGTCGTCGTGGAGGAGTTCCTCGACGGCCCCGAGGTCAGCGTCTTCTGCCTCACCGACGGCACGTCCGTCGTGGCGCTGGCCCCCGCGCAGGACTTCAAGCGGGCCCTCGACGGCGACCAGGGCCCGAACACCGGCGGCATGGGCGCCTACTCCCCGCTGCCGTGGGCGCCCGAGGGGCTGGCCGCGGAGGTCGTCGAGCGCATCGCCCAGCCCGTCGTGGACGAGATGGCCCGCCGCGGGACCCCGTTCAGCGGCGTCCTGTACTGCGGTCTGGCGCTGACCTCGCGCGGGACCCGCGTCATCGAGTTCAACGCACGCTTCGGCGACCCCGAGACGCAGGTCGTCCTGGCCCGGCTGGCGACGCCGCTGGGCCCGGTCCTGCAGGCGTGCGCGACGGGCACCCTGGCCGACCAGCCGCCGCTGCGCTGGCGCCCGGACGCGGCCGTGACCGTCGTCCTGGCCTCCCCGGGGTACCCGGAGGCCCCGGTCACCGGCGGGCTGCTGCGCGGGCTGGAGGCGGCCGACGCCCTCGCCGGCGCCAGCGTCCTGCACGCCGGGACGGCACCGGCCCCCGACGGGACGGGCATCGTCAGCTCCGGCGGCCGGGTCCTGTCGGTCGTCGGCGTCGGCGCGGACCTGCACGCGGCCCGGGCCGCCGCCTACGAGGCCGTGGAGCTCATCGACCTCGACGGCGGCCGGTTCCGCCGCGACATCGCGCTGGAGGCGGCCCGCTGATGAGCGCCCCCGAGCTCGACGGCTGGACGCACACCTACTCCGGCAAGGTCCGCGACCTGTACGTGCCCGCCGCCGGGGACGACGGGACCGTCCTGGTCGTCGCCAGCGACCGGATCTCGGCCTACGACCACGTGCTGCCCACCACGATCCCCGGCAAGGGCGCGGTCCTGACCGCGCTGTCGCTGTGGTGGTTCGACCAGCTGGCCGACCTGGTGCCGAACCACGTCGTGTCCACCGACGTCCCCGCCGCCGTCGCGGGCCGGGCGATGGTGTGCCGGAAGCTGGAGATGTTCCCCGTGGAGTGCGTCGCCCGCGGCTACCTGACGGGGTCGGGGCTGGCCGAGTACCGCGAGTCCTCCGCCGTGTGCGGGGTCGCGCTGCCGGCCGGGCTGGTCGACGGGTCCCGGCTGGAAGAGCCGATCTTCACCCCGGCCACCAAGGCCGAGGTCGGCGAGCACGACGAGAACGTCACGTTCGAGCACGTCGCGGCCACCGTGGGCGCCGAGGTGGCCGCGCAGCTGCGGGACCTGACCCTGGCGGTCTACCGCCGCGCCGAGCAGGTCGCCCGCGACCGCGGGATCGTGCTGGCCGACACCAAGCTGGAGTTCGGCCGCGCCGGGGGCCGGACGGTCCTAGGCGACGAGGTGCTCACGCCCGACTCCTCCCGGTTCTGGCCGGCCGAGACCTGGGAACCGGGCCGCGCCCAGCCCAGCTTCGACAAGCAGTTCGTGCGCGACTGGCTGACCTCCCCGGCCTCCGGCTGGGACCGCCACGGCACCCAGCCGCCGCCGGAACTGCCCGCCGAGGTCGTCGAGCGGACGCGGCAGCGGTACGTCGAGGCCTACGAGCGCCTCACGGGGCAGGCCTTCGCGGGGTGACGTCCCGGCTGCGCACCCTGTTCCACCTCGACCTCGTGCGCAGCGCGAAGGCCGTGCAGCACCTCACGACCTTCGTCGTCGCGGCGATCTCCACGATCCTCATCACCCGGTTGTTCCTCGCCCTGTCGGGGTACCCGCAGATCGGCGGCGACACCGGCCTGCACGTCGCGCACGTGCTGCCCGGCGGGCTGCTGATGCTGGTGGCGATCTGGTTGCAGCTGTCCTGCATCGGCCCCGGCCCGCGCCCCGTCGCGGCGCTGGCCGGCGGGGTCGGGTTCGGGCTGTTCATCGACGAGGTCGGCAAGTTCGTGACGTCCGACAACGACTACTTCTTCGAACCCTCGGCCGCGATCATGTACGTGGTGTTCACGGGATTCGTCGTGGGGGCGCACTTCTGGCGCCGGCGGGTCCCGCCCGCCGACGACGAACGCGTCGCGAACGCGGCCCACGTCCTCGTCGACGGCCTCGCCGGCCGGCTGTCCGAGCACCGGCGGGCCGAGGCGCTGCACTCCCTCGACAAGGTCGGCGACGTGCCCGGCGCCGCGCAGGTGCATGAACTCCTCCGGACCGTCCCGACGCGCGAACCGGCTGTGCCGCAACGTCTCGAAGGAGTGTGGCAACACGTGGCCGAGGGGTTCGGTCGGGTGTCGTCCTCCCGCTTCGCGCTCCCGGTCATGGGGTTCCTGCTGTTCACCCAGATCGCCTGGGCGCTCGTCGTGCTGGTCTCGCTGCTGGTGTCCCGCACCCCGCACGGCGTGTCCGTCGCCGGGGTCCTGCTGGGCACCGCGGCGTCGCTGGTGTTCACGACGACCGGGTTGTGGCAGGGGCGCCGGCGGGGCCGGCGGGCCGCCGTGGAGTCGTTCCAGCGGTCGGTGCTGACGTCGCTGCTGCTCACGCAGGTGTTCCTCTTCGCGGCCTCGCAGTTCGCGGCGACGGCCGGGCTCGTCGGGGACCTCGTGCTGCTGGGCCTGGTCAACGCGGACCTGGCGCGGATGCGCCGCGAGCACGCGGTGCCCTGACCGCCCGTCGGCCGCGCGCGGGACCGCCGGGTCACCCCCGTCCCCGTGTGCGGCTGACCCGGCCGCTCGTCAGGCCGTGACGTCCCGCGCGGCGGTGAACGTCGCGACGACCCGCTCGAGCCAGTCGGCGTACGCGCCGTAGGTGAAGGGCTGCTTGTCGTCCCACTCGACGACCTGGCCCGCCTGCACCGCGGGCAGCGAGGCGTAGACGGGGGAACCGGCGAACAGCTCCTGGGAGCCGACGTAGGCGAGCAGCACGTCTGCCGGGTGGGTCGAGACGTTCTCCCAGGACAGCTCCGCCCAGGGGGACCCGGCCGAGGCGGCCGGGCCGACCAGGGTGACGCCGTGGTCGGCGAGCAGCTTCAGCTGCGCCAGGGCCGGGGTCCCGGCGTACAGGGCCGACGCGTCGCCGTTGAGGGCGATGGTCCGCAGGGCGGGGTCGGCGACGTCCTGCAGCGCGGCGACGTTCTCGGTGTACCGGGCCCGGTCGGCGTCGGTGGCCGAGCGGTCCCCGCCGAGGTCCTCGGCGAGGTCGCCGTAGGTGCCGATGACGTCCTCCACGGACCGGCCGGAGAACTCCACGGCCAGGAACGGGGCGATGTTCGCGACGGCCGTCGTGGTGCCTTCCTCCCACCAGGCCCAGCCCTGGCCCCGCGTCGTCCCGAAACCGACGACGAGGTCGGGCTGCAGCGCGGCGAGGGCCTCGATGTTCAGCTCGCCGCCGCGGCCGACGACGTCGATGCCGTCGAGGTCGACGTTCCCCAGGGCCAGCGGGGAGGCGTCCTCCTCCAGCCCGTAGCCGAAGACGCCGACCGGGCGGACGCCGTGGTCCCACAGCGCGGCGGCGCTGTAGGCGTCGGTGACGACGCGCTCGGGCCGGGCGTCGAGGGTGAGGGTCCGGCCGAAACCGCCGGTGGCGGACCAGCCCGCGGGGCTGGGCGGGGAGCCGGGCGTGGAGCCGGTGGTGCTGCCGGGCGAGGAGCAGGCGGCGAGCGCCGCGGTGGTGGCCGTCAGGGTCAGGAGGTCGCGTCTGCGCACGGGGTCGCTCCAGGATCGAGGGGTGAGTGTTGCCTACCCTAACCAGGGCGGGCGTTGGCTGGTCGCGCGGGGGACTGGCACGGTGGCCGGGTGCTCCGACGCCCCCGCTCAGCGCTCGCCGACCTCGTCGCGGCCGTCCCCGACCTGCCGCCGGGCCGGCTCGTCGCGCCCGCCGGGATGCGCCGCACCGGCCCGGTGGTCTGGGTCGGCGACGCCCCCGCCGCCCCCGGCGACTGGGCCCGGCTGGCCGCCCGGCACCCCGAGACCGGGCTGTGGCCGCTCCTGCTCGACGGCCTCGCCCCCGGCGACCCCGAACGCCCCTGGCTCGTGGGGGAGTTCTCCGGGCCCACCGAGGTCGTCCCCCTCGACGTCGAGGCGTTCCTCGCCGAGCAGTGCGCGGGCGCGTTCGAGGACCCCGAGGAGCACCCCGATGGACCGGAACCGCCCTGGCCCGGCCTCTCGCCCGCCCTGCCCGAGGTCACCGACCCCCTGACCGCCGCGGAGCGCTTCGCCACCGACCTGCTCGACCACGACCCCCACCGCCGCCTCGGGCTGGTCGCCGCCGACCGCGGCGCCGACGTCCTGGCCGCGATCGGCTGGTGGGGAGCGGTCAACAGCGACGTCGCGCCCGCCACCCTGTCCGCGGTCCTGCGCAGCTGGGAGGACCGGTTCGGCGCCCGCGTCGTGGCGCTGGGGTTCGACACGCTCCGGCTCAGCGTGGCCGCACCGCCGACCACCCCCGAACAGGCCCTGCCCGTCGCCGCCGAGCACCTCGGGTTCTGCTGCGACGAGGTGTCCCGGGAGGGACCCGCCGACGTCGCCGGGCACGCGGCCGGGCTCGTCGGGGAGCGGGCGTGGAGGTTCTGGTGGGACTGAGGACCCCCGGTCCGGCCCGCGCCCCCTCGGTCCTGGCCGCCCTCGCGCTGCTGCTCGGGCTCCAGCTGCTCGGGACCGTCCTCGTCGACCTCACCGGTCTGCCCGTCCCGGCCCCCGTCGTGGGCCTGGCGGTGCTGCTGGCCGTCGGGGCCCGGTTCCCCGGCGTCGCGCGGCGGGCCGAACCGGCCGCCGACCCCCTGCTGAAGCACCTGCAACTGCTGTTCGTCCCGCCCGGGGTCGGGGCGCTGACCCAGCTCTCCACGCTCGTCGAGCAGGCCGGCCCGCTGACGCTGGCCGTCGTCGGCTCCTTCGCCGCCGGGCTCGTCGTCGCCGGCGTCGTGCTCCAGCGGCTGCTGCGCCGCCGGGCCGCGGCGTGAACGCGCTGGTCCACGCGCCCGGTTTCGGCCTGGCGCTCACCCTCGCCGCGTACCTGGGGGCCGGGGAGCTGCACCGGCGGCTGGGGCGCCCCGCGCTGCTGGCCCCCGTGCTCGTCGCGATGGTCGTCGTCTCGGTGGCCCTGGAACTGCTGGGGATCACCTACGCCGAGTACCTGGCGTCGGTGTCCGTCCTGACGCTGCTGCTGGGCCCGGCCACCGTCGCCCTGGCCCTGCCGCTGCTGCGGTCCGGGCGCGCGCTGCTGGCCGACCGCCTCGCCGTGCTGGTCACCCTCGTCGTCACCGGGGTGGTGAGCGTGGGCGTGACCGTCGGGTCGCTGGTGCTCCTGGGGGCCCCCGACGACCTCGTCCGCACGACGCTGCCGCGGTCGGTCACGACACCGGTCGCGCTGACGGTGGGGGAGACGATCGGGGCGAACACGACGCTGGCCGTCGTCCTGACCCTCGTCTCCGGGGTGCTCGGGGCCACCGTCGGGCCGTGGCTGCTCGACCGCGTCCACGTCCACGACCCGCGGGCCCGGGGCTTCGCGATCGGCGTGGTGTCGCACGGCATCGGGACGTCCCGGGCGCTCGCGGAGTCGGACGCGGCCGGTGGCTGGTCGAGCGCGGCGATGGTGCTCAACGCGCTGGCGATGACGGTGGCGCTGCCCGTCGTCGCCCGCGCGTTCGGCTGAGCCGCCGCCCGTCAGGCGGTGAACTCGGTGGGGCGCTCGCGGGGCGCGGCGGCCAGGGCCGCGACGATCCCGTCGACCCCGGCCTCGGCGCCGTAGACGGGGGTCCCGGGCTGCTGCCGCCAGGACTCGGCCAGGGAGCCGGCGTCGACGCCGTCGAACCCCATCTGGTCGAGCAGGGCGATGACCGTCGCCTTCGCCTCGGCGTCGTCCCCGGCCACGGGCAGCGCGCGGCGCTCCATGTCGCCCGGCTGACGCGCCGCGGTGATGAGGTGCTCGGCCTGGATGCCGTTGAACGCCTTCACCCACCGCAGCCGCCCGCGCGGGTCGAGGTGCCGGGCCGTCCACACCGTCTCGGGGGTCCCGTCCTCGATGCCGTCGATCCGGCCGTCGCGCTCGCGGGGGTAGTAGTTTCCGGTGTCGACGACGACGGCCCCGTCGGGCAGCGCGTCGAGCACGTCCGCGGGCAGGTCCGGGACCCGCTTCTGCGGAACCGTGACGACGACGAGCTCGGCGCCCCGCGCGGCCTCCCCCGCGGGGACGGGCGTCGCGCCGGTCTCCTCGGCGAGGTCGGTGAGCGTCTCCGGTCCGCGGGAGTTCGCGACCCGGACGCGGTGGCCGAGGGCGGTGAGCGAGCGCGTGAGGTTCCCGCCGATGTTCCCGGCGCCGATGATCCCGATGTCCATGCGGGCACGCTAGGTCCGCTCCGGCGCTCGCGCCTCCCGGGTGGAGAATCTTCCCGGAGGGGTTGCACTCGGCCCGGCCGAGTGCTAACTAAGAGGTGTGGCACCGGCCCCCGCCGGTGACCCGATCGGCAGCGCATCTCCTTCTCTCACACTGGAGGTGGTGGCAATGTTGATGCGCACTGATCCCTTCCGGGAACTCGACCGGCTCACGCAGCAGGTCCTCGGGACGACGTCTCGGCCGGCCGTCATGGCGATGGACGCCTGGCGCAACGGTGACGAGTTCGTCGTGGAGTTCGACCTCCCCGGCGTCGACCCGTCCAGCATCGAGCTGGACGTCGAGCGCAACGTCCTGACGGTCCGGGCCCAGCGCCCCGTCCACGAGGACACCGGGGAGATGATCGCGGCCGAACGCCCGCGCGGGGTGTTCAGCCGGCAGCTCATCCTCGGCGACAACCTCGACCTCGACAAGGTGACGGCGAACTACTCGGCCGGGGTGCTGAACCTGCGGATCCCGGTCGCCGAGAGGGCCAAACCGCGCCGCATCGCCGTCGAGACGGGCGACCGGCAGCAGGCGATCACGTCGTAGGGGGAGGCCGTGGACCGCTTGCTCGCGCGGCGTTCACGGCCCGGTGACGGCGGACCCGCCGACCCGCTGGCGGGGTGGTCGCAGGAGCAGGTGGACGAGGCGTTCCGCGCCCTCGTCGCCACCCTGACCCGCCTCCCCCCGCCGGCCCCGGCGGTCCCGGCCCGGCCCGCCGCGCGGGTCGGGGACCAGGACGCGAACCGCCGGCCACCGTGCCGTCAGCGCTCGCCCCCGCGGTGAGGGTGGGCCGGTCGCACCCGTGAGGTACCGGGTGCGACCGGCCCACCGCTCAGGAGCGCCCCGCGGCGCGGGTGTGCTCGAAGATCAGGCTGGTCTCGGTGAGGCCGACGTCGGGGTCCCGGGACAGGTGCTCGGCGACGAAGTCGCGCAGGGCCTCGGTGCTCTCCACCGCGACGTGCAGGAGGTAGTCGTCGGCGCCGGCGACGAAGTAGACGTCGAGGACCTCCGGCTGGCGCCGCATCCGCGCCACGAAGGGGCCCATGCTGCCGCGGGCGTGCGCGGCGAGCTTGACCGCGATCATCGCCTGCAGGTCCAGGCCGAGGGCGGCGGGGTCGACGTCGGCGTGGAACCCGCGGATCACCCCCGACTCCCGCAGCGCCCGCACCCGCAGCAGGCAGGTGGAGGCGGCGATGCCGACCTGCTGGGCGAGGGCGGCGTTGGTGATCCGGGCGTCCTCGGCCAGGACGTGCAGGATCGCCCGGTCGACCGGGTCGACCACGCGTTGAAGCTTCTTCGGCCGGCCTGGCCCGTCGGCGGCCACTCTCGAACGATCTTCCACGAGAGGAGGCTCCCACGAATCTCCTGCGGGTTCCTTGCTGCTGCGCCGAACCCTGTTCACCCTGGGTGAGAACCCGCCCCACCGCTGGAGGAGTGAGCAGATGCGCATCGGCGTCCCCACCGAGGTCAAGAACCGCGAGTACCGCGTCGCCCTGACGCCCGCGGGCGTGCACGAGCTCGTCGGCCACGGCCACGAGGTCCTCGTCCAGTCCGGCGCCGGGCTCGGCAGCTCCCTGCCCGACGCCGAGTACGAGGCGGCCGGCGCGAAGGTCCTCACCGACGTCGACGAGGTCTGGGGCGCCGCCGACCTGCTCCTGAAGGTCAAGGAGCCGATCGCCGAGGAGCACCACCGGCTGCGCCGCGACCAGGTCCTGTTCACCTACCTGCACCTGGCCGCCTCCCGCGAGTGCACCGACGCCCTCCTGGCCTCCGGCACCACGTCCATCGCCTACGAGACCGTGCAGCTGCCCGACCGCTCGCTGCCGCTGCTGGCGCCCATGAGCGAGGTCGCCGGCCGGCTCGCCCCCCAGGTCGGCGCCTACTCCCTCATGCGCGCGGCGGGTGGGCGCGGCGTCCTCATGGGCGGCGTCCCCGGGGTGCGCGGCGCCGACGTCGTCGTCATCGGCGCCGGGGTCTCCGGCCAGAACGCCGCGCAGATCGCGCTCGGCATGGGCGCCGAGGTCACCGTCCTGGACCTGTCCCTGCCCAAGCTGCGCGAGGTCGACGTCCGCTTCGGCGGCGCCGTCCGCACCATCGTGTCGAACTCCTACGAGCTCGCCCGCGCCGTCCGCTCGGCGGACCTCGTCATCGGCGCCGTCCTCGTCCCCGGCGCCAAGGCGCCGAAGCTGGTCAGCAACGAGCTCGTCGCCCAGATGCGCCCCGGTTCGGTCCTCGTCGACATCGCCATCGACCAGGGCGGCTGCTTCGCCGACTCCCGCCCCACCACCCACGACGACCCGACGTTCACCGTGCACGGCTCGGTGTTCTACTGCGTCGCCAACATGCCCGGCGCCGTCCCGCACACCTCCACGTACGCGCTGACGAACGCGACGCTGCCGTACGTCGTGAAGCTCGCCGACTCCGGCTGGAGGGCCGCGCTGGCCGCCGACCCCGCCCTCGCCGCGGGCCTGTCGACGCACGCCGGGTCGCTCGTCAGCGCCGAGGTCGCCGCCGCGCACGGCCTGCCCGCGCGCACCCTGGCCGACGTCCTCGCCTGAACGGCTCCCCGCCCCTCCTCCCACCCGCCGGGGGAGGGGCGTCAGGGTTCGCGCAGTTCCGCGACGAGGGAGTCCACGACGTGGTGCAGCGGGTTCTGCTCACCCCGCGCGCACGCCGCCTCGAACGTCGCGCGCTGGCGCTGGTAGCTCGCCCCGCGCCGGGGGATGTCCGCGACCAGCGCCAGCTCGTCAGCGCAGTCCAGCTGCCGCGCAACGGGTTCGAGGCGGTTCAGCCACTCGTCGAGGTCGTCGGTGACGAGCCGCTCACGGCCCGCGGCGTCGACGATGATCTCCGCCTCCAGCCCGTACCGCGCCGCCCGCCACTTGTTCTCCTGCACGTGCCACGGCGGCAGCGTCGGCAACGTCCGCCCGTCGTCGAGCTGCGCGTCCAGGTGCACCACCAGGGCGTGCACGAACGCGGTGATCGCCCGCAGCTCCCGCAACGTCGGCGTCCCGTCGCACACCCGGATCTCGATCGTGCCGAACCGCGGTGAGGGCCGGACGTCCCAGCGCACGTCGGACAGGCCGTCGATGACGCCCGTCACGAACATGTCGTCGACGTAGTCCTCGAACTCGTCCCACCGGTCGAACTGGAACGGCAACCCCGCCGTCGGCAGCTGCTGGAACATCTGCGCCCGGTTGCTGGCGTACCCGGTGTCGAAACCCGTCCAGTACGGCGAGCTCGCCGACAGCGCCTGCAGGTGCGGGTAGTGGTTCAGCAGGGTGTTCAGGATCGGCAGCACCTTGTGCACGGAGTTCACCCCGACGTGCACGTGCACGCCCCAGATGAGCATCTGCCGCCCCCACCACTGGGTGCGCTCGAGCAGTTCGGCGTACCGGTCGTCGGCCGTCACCAGCTGCTCGTCCCAACGCGCGAACGGGTGCGTGCCCGCGCACATCAGGTCCAGCCCCATCGGGTCGGTCACGCGGCGCACCGCCGCCAGCGTCGACGTCAGGTCCTCGGCGACCTCCGCGACGGTGTCGCACACCCCGGTCACCGCCTCCAGGGTGTTGCGCAGCAGTTCCTTCGTCAGCCGCGGGCCCGTCGCCGACGGCTCCCGGTCCACCGCCTCCAGGACCTCCGAGGCGCGGGACGCGAGGTCCCGGGACCGGCGGTCCACCAGGACCACCTCCCACTCCACGCCCAGGGTCGGACGGGGAGACGCGTTGAACTCCACCGGACGTCGACCCACGCCCCGATCACACCACACCGGTGCCGGGCTCGCCCCACCACCGCCCCAGGGCCTAGCGTCCGGGCGTGGACGCTGAGCGGGAAGTGGATGTCGTCGTCGTCGGAGCCGGGCCCGTCGGGGAGAACGTGGCCGACCGGGCCGCCCGGACCGGCCTGTCGGTCGTGGTCGTCGAGAAGGAGCTCGTGGGCGGGGAGTGCTCCTACTGGGCCTGCATGCCCAGCAAGGCGTTGCTGCGCCCGGGGCAGGCGCTGGCCGCGGCCCGGCGGCTGCCCGGCGCGGCGGAAGCGGCCACCGGGGCGCTGGACGCGGCGAAGGTGCTGGAGCGGCGCGACCGCTTCACCAGCGGGTGGGACGACAGCGGGCAGGTGGGCTGGCTGGAGTCCGCGGGCCTCGGCCTGGTCCGCGGCAGCGGCCGGCTGGCCGGACCCCGCCGCGTGTCGGTCGAGACCGCGGACGGGACCGTGACGATCAGCGCCCGGCAGGCCGTGGTGCTCGCGACCGGCTCGGTGCCCGTCCTGCCCGACGTCCCCGGGCTCGCCGACGCCCGCGCCTGGACCAGCCGGGAGGCCACCAGCGCGAAGACCGTGCCCGCGCGGCTCGTCGTCCTCGGCGGCGGGGTCGTCGGCTGCGAGCTGGCCCAGGCCTGGGCCCGCCTCGGCTCCCGCGTCACGCTGCTCGCCCGCTCCGGCCTGCTCGCCGGGCAGGAGGACTTCGCCGGGGAGCTCGTCGCCGACGCGCTGCGCGCCGACGGCGTCGACGTGCGGACCGGCGCCGGGCTGAGCGGGGTGTCCCGCGACGACACCGGCGTCCACGTCGCGCTGACCGACGGCTCCACCGTCGACGCCGACGAGTTCCTCGTCGCCACCGGCCGCCGGCCCACGACGCGCGGGATCGGGCTGGAGACCGTCGGGCTGGAGGACGGCGGGTCCCTGGAGGTCGACGACACCGGCCTGGTCGCCGGGGTCGAGGGGAGCTGGCTCTACGCGGCCGGGGACGTGTCCGGGCGCCCGAAGCTCACCCACCAGGGCAAGTACGGCGGGCGCGCCGTCGGCGACGCGATCACCGCCCGGGCCTCCGGCGCGCTGGGCGCCGACGCCTCCGCCTGGTCCCGGTACACCGCGACCGCCGACCACGCCGCCGTCCCGCAGGTCGTCTTCACCGACCCCGAGGTCGCGCAGGTCGGGCTGACCGCGGCGCAGGCCCGCGAGCGCGGCCTGACCGTGAAGGTCGTCGACTACGAGATCGGGAACGTCGCGGGCGCCTCCCTGGTCGCCGACGGCTACGCCGGGAAGGCGCGGATGGTCGTCGACGAGGACCGCCGGGTGGTCGTGGGCGTCACCTTCGTCGGTCAGGACGTCGCCGAGCTGCTGCACTCCGCCACGATCGCGATCGTCGGGGAGGTGCCGCTGGAGCGGCTGTGGCACGCGGTGCCCAGCTACCCCACGATCAGCGAGGTGTGGCTGCGGCTGCTGGAGACGTACGGGCTGTAGCGGCGCGGGGTCCGGATCGTTGGCCCCTCGCTGCCGATGATCGGCAGCGAGGG
>NZ_JBJLSK010000034.1:0-36908 GCF_050871965.1 Kineococcus lubricus | reverse complement strand
GGCGACCTCGCCACCCTCGTCGACCGGATCGGCCGGGACCTCACCGGTCCTGCAGCCGGGGGGGCCGGCGCGGGGCCGCCGCCCCCGGGCGGGGGTTCCCGGGGGCGGCGGCCCCCCGCCCCCCCCCCCCCCCCCCCGCGCTGGGCCCGGGCCACCGCGGCCAGGTGCTCGGCGAGGGCGTCGTCGGGGGCGGTGGCCGCCGCGGCCAGCTGCCACGCGGCCTGCTCGGGCCGGTCGGCCAGGGCGGCGGCGAGCGCGCGGTGCGCCCGCGCCCGCTGCCCGGCCGGGGCGCTGAAGTAGGCGTGGGACTCCACCAGGGGGTGGCGGAAGACCACCCGCTCCCCGTCGATGCTGACCAGGCCGCGCCGCTCGGCCGGTTCCCACGCGGCCGTCCCGGGCTGCCCCGCCGCCCGCAGCAGCACCCGCACGTCGCTCTCCCCGCAGGCGGCCAGCAGCAGCAGCCGGCGGGTGTCGTCCGCGAGCCCGGCCAGGTCGCGGGCGAAGACGTCGGCCAGCACCTGCGGCACCGGCAGCGCCCCGCTGAGGGCGACCGGTTCCACCGCTGCGCCCGCGGCGACGCTGCGGGCCAGTTCCCGCAGGGCCAGGGGGTTGCCCGCACCGGCCCGCAGGACCGCCTCGCGGACCCGGCCGGGGAGGCGGTGCCCGCTGGCCTCCAGCAGCTCGACCGCCGCCGCGTGGTCCAGCGGGCCCACCCGCAGCTGCTCGGTGACCGGCCCCAGCTCGCGGGGGACCAGCTCCTCGCGGCAAGTGGCCACCACGGTGACCGGCCCGTCCGGCGGGCTGCTCAGCACCGGCAGCAGGACGTCGAAGGTGCTCTCGTCGAGGCGGTCGACGTCGTCGAGGGCCAGGAGCAGCGGAGCGGCTCCCGCGGCCGCCTCCAGCGCCGAGCGGACCGCCAGCCGCAGCAGCGCGGGCGCCGCGCCCGGTCCCGGCGCGGCGCCGGGGACCTCGCCCGTGCCCTCACGCAGGACCTCGTGCAGGACTCCCGCCTGCCGCTCGGGCAGGTCCGCCAGGTGCGGTGCGGGCAGCGCCTGCAGGAGTTCACGCAGGTTGGTCAGCGACGACATGCGCCCCGAGCGGTTCCCCGCGGTCCGCAGCACGTGGTGACCGCGGGTGCGGGCCCGCTCGGCGAGGGCGTCGAGCAGGGCCGTCTTGCCGACCCCGGCGTTCCCGGTCAGGAGGACCGCGCGCCCCCCGGCACCGGGCCGCTGCGTCAGCTCCGACAGCGTCCGCCACACCCCGGCCCGACCGATCAGCTCCACTGGTCCCTCGTCCCTCCGCCTCGCAGGGCGGGGGGACACGCGGTCGCGCGCAGCGGACGTGCCGAACCCCGCCGCCACCGGCGCACCATGCTGCCACGCCGCCGGTGCCGGACGGCCCGCCGTCCACCCGCCGGCCGGCCGGCGCTGCGCCGCGGGGCGGCGGCCGGCCCGAGGGTGACCCTGAGAAGGCCAGGGACAGACCGGGCCCGCGGGCGGGCCGGCGCGCGTCGGCCACCGGAGGGGGCGCCGCGATCCGTTGCGGCCGTGTGCTTCCGGTCTCCCGCGAGGTCCTCCGCGCCCGCCCGTCGCCACGGACGGCGGCTCACCGGGCCGGCCCCGGCGCCCGCCGCGGCCGGCCCGTGCCCTGCCAGACTGCGGCGGCCCCGCCGCGCACGGCCGCGACCGAGACCGGAGGCGGCACCGGGGATCCCGGAGCGCCCGAGCGCCCGGGACCGCGCAGGGGCGGACCGTGGCCGGGGCCGAGCCGAGCCCGCGGCAGGAGCGACGGAGGAGGACGATGAGCACCGGATCCCCGGCGCAGGCACCGACGGAGGAACGCCGCGGGCGCGCACCACGCGCGGGCCTGCGGCCCATGCGCCCGCGCGACCGGCGGGAACCGCACCGCGCGGCCAGCCCCCTGGAACTGTTCTTCGACCTCGTCTTCGTCGTCGCGGTGTCCTCGGCCGCGGTCGAGCTGCACCACGACCTCGGCGACGGGCACGTCACCCACGGGCTGGTCGCGTACGCCACGGTCTTCTTCGCCGTGTGGTGGGCGTGGATGAACTTCACCTGGTTCGCGTCCGCGTTCGACACCGACGACTGGCTGTACCGCGTCCTGACCCTGGTGCAGATGGCCGGCGTCCTCGTAGTAGCCGCCGGCGTCCACGACGCGTTCGCGGCCGGCGACCTGACGGTGGTGACCGCCGGGTACGTCGTGATGCGGCTGGCCCTGGTCGTCCAGTGGCTGCGGGCCTCCCGGGCCGACGCCGCCCTGCGCGCCACCACCCACCGCTACGCGCTGGGCATCGCGGTCGTGCAGGTGGCCTGGCTGGCCCGGCTGGCCCTGCCCGGGCAGGGCGGGACGCTCACCTTCGTCGTGCTGGCCCTGGCCGAGCTGGCGGTGCCGGTGTGGGCCGAGCGCGCCCGTCCCACACCGTGGCACCCGCACCACGTGGCCGAGCGCTACGGCCTGTTCGCCCTCATCCTGCTCGGCGAGTCGCTGCTGGCCTCGGCCAACGCCCTCATCGACGCGCTGCGCGCGACCGAGCACCTGGGGGAGCTGATCGTCTTCGCCGGGTGCGCGCTCGTGCTGGCCGCCGGCCTGTGGTGGGTGTACTTCTCCGGGCAGCACCACCGGCGGCTGGGCAGCCGGCGCGCCGGTCTGGTCTACGGCTACATGCACTACGTCGTCTTCGCCGCCGCCGGGGCCTTCTCCGCCGGGGTCGAGGTCCTGCTGGACCACGAGACCGGGCACGGCGGTCTGGGCGCGGTGGCGTCCGCGGCGGCGGTGACGGTGCCGGTGGCGCTGTTCCTGCTCGCGACGTGGGGCCTGGTGCTGCGGCACGACCTGGACCGCGCGAGCAACGTCCTCGTCGTGCTGTTCGGGCTCCTGGCCGGTGCCGCCGCCTTCGCCCCGCAGCCGCTGGTCGTGGCGGCGGTCGCGGTCACCGCCGTCGTCGTCACCGTCGAGCGCGCCGCGACCGCCCCGTCCCGCGGCTGAGCCGGCCGCCGCCGGCGGGGACCGGCGTCGGGTCAGGGCCGGGGGACGTGGACGAGGTGCCGGGCCGGCCCGACGCGGGTCGCCGCGGCCCGCAGCCGCTCCTGGTCCTGCTGGTCGGTGCGGGTGAGGCGTTCGCGGTGCTGGGCGAGGTGGTCGTCCCAGTCGGCCACGCTGAACTGCTCGACCAGGACGCCGGGTTCGTCGGCGCAGCGGTACAGGTCCCACGACAGGGCGCCGGTGCGCCGCCGGGAGTGCTCCACCGGGCCGGCCGCGGACAGGAACTCCGGCAGCCGTCCGGGGGCCACCTCGTAGCGGATCTGCACGAGCACCGGCCCGGCGTGCGCGTCCTGCCGGTCCGCCGGCCCCGGGGCACCGGGAGCCGCGACGTCCAGGGAGGGCCAGTGGTCCACGACCTCCCGCGCCCCGGCGGCGAGCTCGTGCAGGCGCCACCACCGCACGCTGACGGCCCCGGCCAGCAGCAGGACCCCGGCCGCGCCGAAGGCCTGGGGCAGGCCGAACCGTTGCGCCGCGACGCCCCACAGGGCCGCGCCGGCCGCCGTGGCGCTGAACAGGACGACCTGGTAGATCGAC
This sequence comes from Kineococcus lubricus, assembly GCF_050871965.1. Lineage (NCBI taxonomy): Bacteria > Bacillati > Actinomycetota > Actinomycetes > Kineosporiales > Kineosporiaceae > Kineococcus > Kineococcus lubricus. Next base: position 33,314 of record NZ_JBJLSK010000034.1, on the reverse strand, counting down.
AGGGCCCGGGCCCGCACCCACGGCGGCAGCGACGCCTGCACCGCGGAGTTCAGCCCCGCGATGACCACGATCCAGGCCACCCCCACCGGCAGCAGGGTCACCAGCGCCAGCGGCAGCGAACGCCCGGTGCCCAGCACCACCATCCCGACCCCGAAGACGACCCCGGACCAGGCCAGGCGCGCGGTCGGGTCCAGCACCCGGGCCAGGCGCGGCGCGAGCAGCGCCCCGGCGACGGCGCCGACACCGGCGGCGGCCAGCAGCAGCCCGTAGCCCGCCGAGCCCAGGCCCAGCCGCTGGCGCGCCACCAGGGGCAGCAACGCCCACAGCACGTTGGCCGGGACCACGAACAGGACCAGGCGCAGCATCGCCCGGCGCACGAACGGGCTGTGGCGCACGTACCGCCCGCCGGCCTGCAGACCCTGCACGAACCGCGGGTGGGGGCCGCCGGGGTGCGCGCCGGTCCGCCCCGGCACGCTCACCAGGGCCACGACGAACACGGCGAAGGTGAGGCCGTTGAGGGCGAACAACCCGCCCACCCCGAGGCTGCCGACCAGCAGACCGGCGACGGCCGGGCCCACCGCGCGGGCCAGGTTCACCCCGATCGAGCTCAGCGAGGCCGCGGCGCCGATCTGCCCCGGCGCCACCAGGGTGGGGACCAGGGCCTGGTAGGCCGGCATCTGCACCGCCGAGCCGCACCCCAGCAGGAACGTCGTGAGCAGCAGCGCGGTGGGGGTGAGGTGGCCGCTGAACGTCAGCAGGCACAGCAGCGCGGTCAGCACCACCTGGAAGCACTGCACCGCCAGCAGCACGCGCCGACGGTCGAGGAACTCCGCCAGGACCCCGGCGGGCAGGGTGAGCAGGAACACCGGCAGGCTCGTGGCGCTCTGCACGAGGGCCACCAGGGTGGACCCGGCGTGCGCGTCGAGCAGGAACCACTGCGCACCCACCGTCTGCATCCAGGCGCCGACGTTGCTGACGAACGAGGCGATCCACAGGACGCGGAAGACCTTGCCCCGCAACGGGGCCCACGGCGACCCCGGGTCGGCGGGCCCTGCGGTGCGGGCGGCTGCGGACGTCATGTCGCTCCCTCCAGGTGGTCGGGTGCCGCCGGTCGCGGCGCCGCACGAGGGTTTCGGACCCGGCCCGCACCCCGGCGAGGGGAGCAGGGGGTTCCGCGCGGCCATCCTGCCCGAGCGCGCGGTCCGCGGACCGCGATCAGCGTGACCCTGACAGGACCTGGCGGGTCCGGCGCGAACCCCCCGCGCTCCCGGCCGCGGCGGGTGTTGACCCTCCTGCCGCAGGAGGGTCCAGGCTGGGCCCGTGACCGAGACGATGCTGGTGGGGGAGTTCTCCCGGCTCACCCACCTGACCACCAAGGCCCTGCACCACTACCACCAGCTCGGCCTGCTGGAACCGGCCTGCACCGACCCCGTCACGGGGTACCGCCGCTACCGCCCCGACCAGGTGGACCGGGCCCACCTGGTGCGGCGGCTGCGCGCCGCGCGGATGCCGCTGGCGCAGATCCGGGCCACCCTGGCCGCCACCGGCGCCGCGCGCGAGCAGCACCTGCTGGACCACCTGGACGTCCTGCGGACCGAACTGCTGCGGACGGCGGCCGCGGTCACCTCCCTGGGTGCGCTGCTGGACCGGGCCGAACCGGCCGTCCACCGCAGCGTGCTGCCCGCCCAGCGGTGCCTGGTCAGCAGCAGCGAGGTCGTCCCCGCCGACCTCGGCGACTGGTGCGCCGTCGTCTACCCGCGACTGGGCGCCGCCGCCCGCACCCTGGGCCTGCACCCGCAGGGCCCCTACGGGGCCGCGTACGACGCGACCTGGTTCAGCGGGGACGGCGGGACGGTGACCGCGTTCCTGCCCGTCGCGGACGCCCCGGCCGGGTCCGACCAGTTCGAGGAGTTGGAAGAGTTCGAAGACGTGACGCTGCGGGTCCTGCCCGGCGGGACGTACGCCGGCGCCCTGCACGAGGGGCCGTGCTCCGAGCTCGACCTGACCTACGGCCACCTCGGCCGGCACGTCCTCGGCCTGGGGACGGGCGGGCCCGGACCGGTCCGGGAGCACTACGTCGTCAGCGGGGCCGACACGGCCGACCCGCGCGCCCTGCGCACCGAGGTGTGCTGGCCGGTGACGGCCCCGTGAGCTCCACGATCGCCCAGCTCGTCGTCCACTGCCGCGACGTCCCGGGGCAGGCCCGGTTCTGGTCGCAGGTCCTGGGGCGCCCGGTCGACGACGGCGCGAACGCCGACGTCGCCGGGATCGGTGTCGCCGAGCGCGAAGCGGGCCGGCTGGCGTTCCTGTTCCTGCCCGCCCCGGCGCCGGCGGCCACCGCGAACCGCCTCCACCTCGACCTGGTCCACGACGAGCGGACCACCTGGCGCGCCGAGGTGAACCGGGTGATCGCCCTGGGGGCGGGCCTGGTCGCCGAACGGGAGGGTTTCGGGTGGCGCTGGGCCACGCTGACCGACCCCGAGGGCAACGAGTTCGACCTCGGGGTCCGCGCCGCCGTCGACCGGTGACCACCCGGTCCAGTGCCCACCCGGCGACCACCGCCGGGCGAACCGCCACCTCCCCGGCCGGCGGGTTTCAGGCCGGGAAGGACGAACGGCCGCTGTACCCGAAGTCGCTCAGCAGCGAGACGCCGTTGACGGCCCGGGAACGGGGCGAGCTGAGGAACAGCACCGCCCAGGCGACGTCCTCGGGGGTGTTCACCGGGTACGGCGCACCGGAGAGGTCGTCCACCCCCAGCCCGCGGCGGGCCATCGGGGTGTCGGTGATCGAGGGGCAGACGCTGTTCACCCGGATCCCGGTGCCCCCGGCGGGGCCGGGCGACGGGTCGGCGGACAGCTCGTGGGCCAGCACCCGGGTCAGCTGCACGAGGGCGCCCTTGGAGGCGCCGTAGGCGATCATCCCGCGGGCGGTGACGAACCCGGAGTCCGACCCGATGAACGTCACGCTGGGCGCCGTCGAACGCCGCAGGTGCGGGCACGCGTGCTGCACCGCCGAGAACGCCGCGGCGACGTTCACCTCCAGCACGTCGCGGAAACCGGCGCGGGTGACCTCGGCCACGCCGGCCCCGAACTCCCCGTCCACCCCGGCGGAGACCACGAGGTGGTCCAGGCCACCGAGCCGCCCGGCCAGCCCTCGCACCGCACCGCCCAGCGCGGCGTCGTCGCGCACGTCGGCGACCTCGGTCCGCACCGCGTCGCGGTGCGCCGACAGGTCGCCCGCCAGTGCCCGCTCGATCGAGGCGGGGCTGCGGCTGAGGACGCCGACCCGCGCGCCCTCCTGCGCGAACGCCCGCGCGCAGGCGAGGCCGATCCCGGAGGCACCGCCCACCACCAGGACCCGCGACCCACCCAACCCGAGGTCCGGCACGGACCACCTCCCAGCTCGTCGGAACTCATCGGAACTCGTCGGAACTCATCGGAACTCGTCGGAACTCAGCGGAACTCGTGAGAACCCCTGCCCGGTCTCAGGACGCCGGCGCGTCCACGACCTCGCGGTGGAGCGGCGGCGCCGGGACCGGGGCCGTCCCCGCCTCGTGCACCAGTTCCCCCCGGAACCAGGTCTGCAGCACGGTGGTGGCGTGGATCTGCTCGGCGGGGACCTCGAACAGGTTCCGGTCCAGCACGATCAGGTCGGCCGACGAGCCCGGGACCAGCCGCCCGGCGACGTCGGCCAGGCCGGTGGCGGCGGCCGCGCCGGACGTGAACGCGGTGAGGGCGTCGGTGAGTTCCAGGGCCTGCCCGGGGTTCAGCGCGCCGGGCACGGCCGGGTCGGGGTTGCGGCGGGTCACCAGCGTCTCCAGCCCGGTCCACGGGTCGGGGGTCGGCAGGGCGCACGGCCAGTCCGAACCGGCGGCCACGACGGTGCCGCCGGCGACGAGGTCCCGCAGCGGCCACATGGTGTCCAGCAGTTCGGCGGGCACCTCCGCGGCGATCGCGTCGGGGATCACCCCGGGGTACCAGATGTACGGCGAGGCGTCGGCGACGACGTCGAGGGCCGCGAAGCGGGGCAGGTCGTCGGGGTGGACCCACTCCGCGTGCGCGACGTGGAAGATCGGGCCGGGCCCGCGCTCGGCGCGCACGGCCTCCACGGCGTCCAGGACGGCGCGGGCCGAGGCGTCGCCGGTGGCGTGGAACTTCGCCCCGATCCCGAGGTCGTAGCAGTGCTCCACCTGCTCGCGCAGGTCCTGGGGCGTCCAGTACAGCTCGCCGTGCTCGGGGGTGTCGTGCTGGTGGTGGCACCGGTAGGGCGTCAGCAGCGCGGTGGTCCGGGTGGTGGGCACGCCGTCGAGGACGACCTTGACGAAGTCGGGGCGCACGAGTTCGCTGCGGTGCCGTCGCAGTTCGGCGACGAGTTCGTCGCCCACGACGCTGTCCTCCAGGAACGGGCGCACGGGGGCGGAGGTGACCACGCGCAGGCTCAGCCGGCCCTGGTCCTCCAGGGTGCGCAGCGCCTGCACGGGCGCGGGGGTGGTGGCGGCGTCCTGCACCGAGGTGATGCCGAAGGAGTTCACGACGCGCACCGCTGCCTCCAGCGAACCCAGGGTGCGGGCGGCGGGGTCGGGGACGGAGGCCGCGAACGCGGACTCGGCCAGGCTGGAGGCCATCTCGTGCAGCAGCCCGTTGAGCGCGCCGTCGGGGGTCCGCACGAGGCGGCCGCCGGCGGGGTCGGGGCTGTCGGCGTCCACGCCCATCGCGGCGAGCGCCGCCGAACTCACCCAGCGGTTGTGCATGGAGTCGTCGCGCAGCAGGACCGGGCGGCCGCCGGCGGCCTCGTCGAGGCGGGCCAGGGCCCCGGGGTCGGCGTCGATCCGCGCCAGGACGGTGCTGCCCAGGATGCCGCCCACGACCCACTCGCCCGGGCCGAGGCCGCCCGCCCAGCTCCGCACGGCCTCGAGGACCTCGTCGAGGGTGGCGGTGGGGGCCACGGGCATCTCCCAGCGCGCCTGAGCGCCGCCGAGGTTGAGGTGGATGTGGGCGTCGACGAGGCCGGGCAGCGCGAACCGGCCGGCGAGGTCCACCACCCGGGTCCGGTCGCCGGCCAGCTCGCGCAGCTCGGCGTCGTCGCCGACGGCGCTGATGCGGCCGCCGGTGACCGCGACGGCCTGGGCCCAGGGGCGGCCGGGGTCCTGGGTCCAGATCCTGCCGCCGGTCAGCAGCAGGTCGCAGGGACCGGTCGGGGTGGGGGTGCTCATGGTGTCCTCCGCAGGGTGCGCCGCCGCGGGGCGGTCGGTCGGTACGGGTCGTGGCCGGGTTCTCGTCGGGTTCCGGCCGGCTTCCAGTCGGGTTCTCGCCGGGGTCAGGGCTGCGCGGCGTCGGGTGGGCCGTCGGCGGCGCGGGCCGCGGCGGCCGCTTCGAGCCGCCGGCGCACCGCGTGGGTCCCGCGGGCCAGGGCGATGGCGGCGACGAGGGCCAGACCGCTGGCCACGCTCTGCCAGAACGTGGTGACGTCCAGCAGGGTCAGGCCGTTGCGCAGCACGCCCAGGAACAGCACGCCGATCGCCACGCCGAACATGCCGCCCTCCCCGCCGGTCAGGGCGACCCCGCCGAGCAGGACGGCGGTGAGGACCTGCAGCTCGAAACCCAGGCCGAGCTGGCCGGCGGGGGCGCTGTTGAGGCGGGCGACGGTGACGACCCCGGCGAAGGCGGCGGCCGCCCCGGACAGCACGAACACCACCAGCGGCACGCGGCGCACCGAGACGCCGGACAGGAACGCCGCCTCCCGGTTGACGCCGATGGCGTACACGTGCCGGCCCACGGGCGTGCAGGTCAGCACGACCCCCGCCACGACCAGGGCGACCACGGCCAGCCACACGGCCAGCGGCACCCCGGCCAGCGTGCCGACCCCGAGGAACCCGAAGGCGTCGCCGAAGGTGTTCACCGGCAGCGGGCTGACCAGTTGCGCCGCACCGCGCACCGCGGTCAGGGACCCGAGGGTGACGATGAACGACGACAACCCCAGGTGGGTGCTCAGGACGCCGTTGACCAGGCCCACGAGGGCCCCGAGCGCGACGGCGAGGACGACGGCCACCACGGGGTTCCCGTCCCCGCCGGCCATGACCTTGCCCGCGACGACGCCGCCGAGGGCGAGGGTGGACCCCACGCTGAGGTCGATGTAGCCGCAGATGACCAGCACGGCGCTGGGCACGGCGACGACGGCGATGACGGCGGCGTCGAGCAGGACCCCGCGCAGGTTCGGCCAGGCCAGCGCCGATCCGGTGCTGACCTGCAGGGCGACGACCATGACGACCAGCAGCACCAGCAGCGGGTTGCGGGTCAGGCCGGTCTGCGCGCGCTGCGCCCAGGTGGGTCCGGCGGGGGCTGCGGCGGGGACGGGGGGCGCGGTGGCGCCGGTGGTCGGGGCGGTGCTCATCGGCGGTCTCCTCCAGGGGGCGTGGGGGCGCCGGCCAGGGCGGTCCCGGGGTGCAGGCGGGCGGTCAGGGCGGCCGCGTCGGTGGTGGCGACGTCGACCTCGTCGACGACGCGGCCGTCGGCGACGAGCAGGCAGCGGTGGGCCAGGGCCAGGACCTCCTCGGCCTCGTTGGTGGCGAACAGGACGGTGGCGCCGCGCTCGGCCACCGCGCGCACGACGGTGTAGATCTCGGCGCGGGCGCCCACGTCGACGCCCTGGGTGGGTTCGTCCAGCAGCAGCACCCGCAGCGCCGCCCTCTCGTTGAGCGAGCGGCTGAGGAGGATCTTCTGCTGGTTGCCGCCGGAGAACCGCTCGGCGGGCTGGTGGGCCAGCCGGGGTCGCAGCGCCACCCGCGCGGCGACCTCCTCGAAGGCGCGCCGCTCGGCGCGCGGGGAGCGCCACGGCCGGCGCCCCAGGGGACCCATGACGCGGAAGACGCTGTTCTCCTGCGCACCGAGGGTGCCGAACAGGCCCTGGGTGTGGCGGTCACCGGGCACGAGGGTGATCCCGGCGGCCAGCGACCGCGCGGGCGACCCGGTCGCGACGGTGCGCCCGTCGACCTGGGTGTCCTGGGTGCCGCCGCGGTACAGGGTCTCCAGGATGCGGGTGCGCCCGGAGCCGACGAGGCCGAACAGGGCGACGACCTCCCCGGCGCGCAGGTCCAGGTCGACCGGCCCCATGCCGCGGCCCGCCAGCCCTCGGGTGCGCAGCACCACCGGGGCCTGCGCGGGGACGGCGGGGGGCGGGGTGCGGGTGACGCCCCGCCGTCCGCTGACGGCCGCGGCCAGGTCGGCGGTGCCCAGCCCGGCGGTGTCGGCGTCGAACACGCGGCGGCCGTCGCGCAGGACGCTGACCCGGTCGCTGAGGCGGATCACCTCCTCGAGCAGGTGCGTGACGTACAGGATCGTCAGGCCCTGGGCCCGCAGCCGCTCCACGAGTTCCACGAGGCGGGTCGCCTCCTGCGCGGACAGGGAGGCGGTGGGTTCGTCCAGGACGAGCAGCCGGGCGTCGCGCTGCAGGGCCTTGGCGATCTCGACCAGCTGGCGCTGCCCGACCGGCAGGTCGGCCACGAGGGTCCGTGGGGACAACCGGGAACCCAAGGTGCGCAGCGTCTCGGCGGCCACCTCCTGCTGGTGCCGGCGGGCGGTGAACACCCCGCCGGTGCGCCGCTCCTGCCCGAGGAACAGGTTGTCGGCCACCGACAGGTTCCCCACCAGGGACAGGTGCTGGTGGATGACGGCGACGCCGGCGGCGGTCGCCCGGCGGGGGGTGAGGTCGGTCAGCGTCCGCCCGTCCAGGGCGATGGTGCCGGCGGTGGGGGTGGTCGCCCCGGCCAGGCACTTGATGAGCGTGGACTTGCCGGCGCCGTTGTGCCCCAGCAGGGCGTGGACGTGGCCGGAGGCGACGTGCAGGTCGACCGCGTCCAGGGCCAGGGTGACGCCGTAGCGCTTGGTGAGCCCTTCCAGGACCAGTCCCACCTCAGCCTCCGAACTGCTCGATGAGGGCGTCGATCTGCGCGGTGTCGGTGGGGGTGACGAGGCTGACGGGCAGGTCCCGGCTCGCGTCGGTCTCACCGCGCCCCAGGGCCAGCGGGATGTCGACGACGGCCTGGGCGATGGCGACGCCGTCGACCGTGACGGTGCCGCGGAAGAAGTTCCCGGCCTTCATCCTCTGCAGGGCGAAGAGGTTCGCGTCGAGCCCGCCGACGTAGGTGCGGGGGTCGTCCTCGGGCCGGCCGGCGGTGACCAGGGCCTGGTAGGCGCCCTGGGCCGCGTCGCCGGTGGCGGCCAGGACGACGTCGATGTCGGGGTGCTGGGCCAGGGCCGCCGTGGTCACGGACAACCCCTCCGAGGGGGTGATGCCCTGCTGCTGGGCGACGATCTGCGCGCCGGGGGCCTTCTCGGCCAGGGCCTCGACGAGCCCCTTCGTGCGTTCCCGGCCGATCTGGATGACCTGGTCCTCCACGATCAGGACCTTCGCCCGGCCGCCGAGGGTTCCCTGGATCCACTGCGCGGCGTCCTCGGCCAGTTGCCGGCCGGACTGCTCGAAGCTGAACTGCAAGGTGGCGTCCTGGTGGTCCAGGTCGCCGCCGTAGGTGACCCAGTGCTTGCCGGCGGCCATGTACTGCTGGGCGAGGGAGTCCAGGCTGGCGGGATCGGCGGGGAAGGAGACGACGGCGTCGACGTCGGAACCGAGGTGGGTGGTCAGGTTCGTGACCTGCTGGGTGAGGTCGTTGTTGTCGTTGGTGAGGACGATCTCGACGCCCTTGGTCCCCGCGTAGTCGATCATGATGCCGGTGATCGCGGCGTAGATCGGCAGCGAGGTGAAGGGGTAGTCGAAGAGGATCTTCTTCACGGGGCGGGGGTTCCCCGCGCCGTCGGGGCGACTCGCGGGGGCCGCTCCGTCGGTGGTGCGGCCGCACGCGGCGGCGGTGCCCAGGGCGGTGAGCGAGGCGGTACCGAGCAGGAGGTTCCTGCGGCTGAGCATGTGTTCTCCCTGACTCTCGCGGCGGGTTCCAGGACCAGTGGTCCGGGGGAAGGGCGGAGGGGCGGTGGTTTCGCTCCCGGGGTTCCCGACGTCCTTGCGTCTCCGTGTGGAGATCGAAGATGCCACGGGTGACCCGTCTCCGGAAGGGTTTCGAACGACGGCAACGGGCTGGAAACACGGCGGAAACAGTTCTTCCCGCGCAGAACCCCGGAGAAACCGAGGAGGTGCCCGCGTCCAGGGTCAGCGGACCGGTTCGACCGGGGTCTCCCGGACGTCGTCCGCCTCGAGGTCTTGGGACAACCCGGCCCACACGCGCGGGGCCCGCCGCCGCAGCAGGGAACCCCACACCACGGCGACCAGCGCGGCGGCGGCGTACAGCCAGGGCAGCGCGGCGACGACGGGGGAGTCCGAACCGGCCATCGTCGGGAAGTTCGCGACCGCCAGGACGACGATGCCGGACAGGGCGCAGAAACCCAGCCCGGGGGCGACGGCGGTGCTCCACCAGCGCCGGTCGCCGCGGCGGCGGAAGTGCACGACGACGGCGGCGGCGGCCATCACCTGCAGGCACAGGATGCCCAGCGTGCCCGACCCGGTCATGGCCGGCACCAGCGTGGTGATGGGGTCGGTCCCCGCCACCCAGAAGGCGGCGGCCACCAGCGTCGCGAACGCGAACTGGGTGGTCGAGGCCCGTTGCGGCACACCGCGCGAGCTGACCCGGCCCAGGGTGCGCGGCAGGACGCCGACCCGTCCCAGGGAGAACAGGTACCGGCAGGCGGAGTTGTGCAGGGCCATCAGGGCGGCGAAGAGGCTGACCAGCAGGAGCAGCATCATGACGTCGGTGAGGGCGGTGCCCAGGTACTGCCGGGACAGGCTGAACACGAGGTCGCCGGTGGCGAGGTGGTCCTGGGCCGTCTGCTGGGCCCGGGCCACGCCGGTCGCGCTCACGATGGCCCAGACGGTGACGGCCGCGAAGACGCCGATGATCCCGACGGCCAGGTACGTGGCCCGGGGGACGGTGCGCACCGGGTCCCTGGCCTCCTCGCTGAACAACCCGGTGGCCTCGACGCCGATGAAGGCGTTCGCCGCGAACAGCAACCCGAGCCCGAGCCCGGGGCCGACGACGGTCGCCGGGGACCACACCTCCGGGGAGAACCCCGTCCGCAGCAGGACGCTGACGTCGAACACCACGAGGACGAGGACCTCCAGCACGAGGCTGACGCCCAGCACCCGGGCGCTGAAGGCGACCCCGCGCCGGGTCAGCGCCGCGGCCAGCAGGACGGTCACCAGGCTCCAGGCGAACCAGTGCACGGAGATGCCCGTCAGCTGCTCCACGACGGTCCCGAAGAAGAAGCCGGTCGTGCCGACGGCACCGGCGACGAACAGGTTGTAGCCCAGCAGGGCGGTGACGGCGGCCACCAGCGCCGCCCGGCGGCCCAGCCCCTTGAGCACGAACGCGTAGAAACCGCCGGCGTGGACGGTCTCGCGGGCCATCCGGGCGTACCCCACGGCGAACAGCAGCAGTGCGGCGGCGACCAGGACGAAGGAACCGGTCATGCCGCCGCCGTTGCCGAGGGCGATGCCCAGGCAGGCGATGACGATGATGCCGGTGAGCGGGGCCACGGCGGCCAGGACGAGGAAGACGATGCCGGGAACCCCCAGGGAGTTCGCGGTCAGGGTCGTGGAGGGGAGGGCTGGCGGGGGGACCTGGGACGGGGACGGGGACACGTGCTCCTCCTCGGTGACGGTGGGTACGGCGGTCAGGGCACGGGGTGGGCCTCGCCGGCGGGGCACTGCGCGCGGGCCAGGTCCAGCACCGAGGGCAGCACTTCCTCGACCAGGAAGGCGGCCGTCGCGGTCTCGCAGCGGGTGGCGGCCCAGCCGAGGTAGGTCAGCCCCCGGGCCAGCAGCAGGACCTCGAACAGGTCGAGGTCCTGCGCGGTCAGCGGGCGCGATGCGGTGTAGCCGGCGAGCAGCGCGGCGCGGAACTCCCCGGCGCGCGGGTGGGGCAGGTAGAAGAACAGGACGGTGGCGAGGTCGAACAGGTACCAGCCCTCACCGCAGTCGTCGAAGTCGATGAGGACGAGGTCCTCGCCGGTGCGCAGGAGGTTCTCGGGGGTCAGGTCGGCGTGGATGAACCCGTAGCGGCTGGGTCCGGGGTCGTGCCGGGCCAGGGTCGCGGTGACGTGCCCGGCGGCGCGGTCGATGAGGTCCACGTCGCCGGACCTCAGGCCGGGAAGGGTTCGGGGATCGCCCCACAGGCTGTTCTTCCCGACCAGACCTTCTGCGTCCCAGGCGGTCCGGTGTCCGGCCGGGGGGTGCTCACGACGTTCGGCGACGTCGTGCAACCGGGCGGCCAGCGCGCCGATGCGGGCGAAGGTGGACGGCTCCAGCGCGCTGGTGCCGCGCACCGCCTCCTCGACCGAGTCGAGGTTCCCGCCCGAGTCGACCCAGTGCTGCAGGTCGACCAGCACCTTGACCCCGTCGTGGCGGACCGCGGCGTGCAGCTGCCCGTCCGCGGTGCTCACGACGCGGGGGACCGGCAGGCCCTCCCGGGCGAGGTGGTGCACGAGGGCGACCTCGGTCGCCACCTCGGTCACCGACCGGTACCCGGGACGGTGCAGGCGGAGGGCGAAGCTCCCCTGGCCGGTGTCGACCCGGAAGACGCAGTTCTCCCGGAGCTTCACGAACGTCAGGGGCGCGTCGGCCGGCAGGCCGTAGGCGATGAGGGCCTGCCGGGCCAGCGGGATCGAGTTGTTCTCGTCGAGCACTGCCATGGGGTCCTCCGCGGATCGAGGTGGTGCGGGACGTCGCCGTGGGCACCGTCCGGGGGCCGGGACGTCCTCCGCGCCGGAGGGCGCGGACGCCGGTCACCGGTCGGCGCTCCGTCGCGCCGGGTCCGATGCTGACAGCATCTTGACGCCTCGTCCAGAGTTTGAACAGTGTGTACAGTGTTTTCGTCCGCACCCCGTCCGAAGGAGGGCGACATGGCCCCGGCCGCCGAGGCCCCGTCCCTGCGCGAGCGCAACCGGTCCCGCACCCGTCACGACGTCCTCGACGCCGCCAGCCGGCTCCTGGACGAGACCGGAGCCGTCGACCAGGACGGCGTGTTCACCCTCGAACTCGTCGGGCAGCGCGCCGGGGTCTCCCGCGGGACGCTGTACACCCACTTCCCCGGCGGCCGGGACGAGATCGTCCGCTCGGCCTACCAGCGCCTGTCGGCCTGGGTGCTGGACCGCGCGCTGGAACTGCGCGAACCGGCCACCACCACCACCGACCGCATCCGCGCCCTCGCCCAGGCGCTGCTGGACGTCCTGGGCCAGCCGGGAGGACGCTTCTACTGCACCACCGGGCAGGAGGTCGCCGGCCTGCTCGTCGGGACGACCGGCCGCACCTCCACCGTCGTCGGCCACCTCATCGAGGACGACCTGCGGACCGCCCAGGAGGCCGGGGCGCTGCCCGCCGGCGTCGACGTCGCCGTCCTGGCCACGCTGCTGGGCGGAGCCATCCGTGCCGCCGGCGACGCCGCCGCCCGCGACGGCGTCCCGGCCCGGGCGCTGCTCGACGGCCTCGCCACCCTCACCTCGAGCCTGCTGGCCGAACCGGCCGCCGGCTGACCCCACGGAAGGGAACCCCGTGTCGGCATCGACCACCCCGGCCGCCGTCCAGAGCGACCCCCGCACGCGCGACCTGCTGCAACGGCGCCACCGCACGCTCGGACGGCACTCACCGCTGTTCTACTCCGAACCCCTCGAACTGGTCCGCGGCCGCGGGGTGCGCGTGGAGGACTCCGCCGGACGCAGCTACCTCGACGCCTACAACAACGTCCCGCACGTCGGGCACGCCCACCCCGAGGTGGCCCGGGCCGTCCACGAGCAGATGCAGCGCCTGGCGCTGCACACCCGGTACCTCAACGAGAACGTCCTCGACTACGCCGAGCAGCTCCTGGCGACCTTCGAGCCGGGCCTGGACCGGGTCGCCTTCAGCAACTCCGGCTCCGAGGCCAACGAGCTGGCCCTGCGGGTCGCCCGCCAGCACACCGGCGCCCGGGGCGTCCTGGTCTCGGACTGGAGCTACCACGGCACCACGTCGGCCCTGGCGGAGGTGACCACGGCGCTGGCCGCGGGGGAACCGTTCGCCGACCACGCCCGCCGCCTGCGCGTCCCGGACGCCACCGGCCTGGACGCCGCGGCCACCGCCGAGCTCCTCGCCGCTGCCCTGCGGGAGGTGGACCAGGCCGTCGAGTCCCTGGACCGCGCCGGGCACGGGGTCGCGCTGGTGCTCATCGACCCGCTGTTCACCACCGAGGGGCTCGTGCGGGTCCCCGACGGCTACGTCGACGGGCTGGCCCGGCGGGTCCGCGCCGCCGGGGGCCTCGTGGTCTCCGACGAGGTGCAGGCCGGGTTCGGCCGCACCGGGACGTCGATGTGGGGGTACCAGGAGCACGGGATCGTCCCGGACCTGGTGACCCTGGGCAAACCCATGGGCAACGGCCACCCCCTGGGGGGCACCGTCCTGCGCGCGGACCTCCTGGAGGAGTTCGGGGCCCGCAACGAGTACTTCAACACCTTCGGCGGGAACCCCGTGTCCGCCGCCGCGGGCCGGGCCGTCCTGGAGGTCATGCGGGCCGAGCGGTTGCGCGAGCGGGCCGTCGCGCTCGCCCCGGTCCTGAGCGCGGGGCTGCACGACGTCGCCGCGACCAGCCCCGGCATCGTCGCCGTCCGCGGCCAAGGCCTGTTCCAGGGCCTCGAGTTCGTCGACCCCGCCACCGGCGGACCCGACGGTGGGGCCGCCCGCGCCGTGGTCGAGGGCGTGCGGCGGGCCGGGGTCCTCATCAGCCGCATCGGCCGGCACGGGAACGTGCTGAAGATCCGGCCTCCGCTGGCGATCGAGGAGGCCGACGTGCGCACGCTGCTGGACCGCCTCGCCGACGTCGTCGCCGAGGTCGGGACCGGCTCCCGGGAACCGGCCGGTCAGCGCCCCTCGTGACCCCGGCGGGGCGGGTGGTCCTCAGCCGCTGAGGTACCGCCCGCAGTGAACCCGCGCGCCCGCGCCGTCGGCGCGCAGCCCCACGAGCCGGCCGGTGAAACCACCCGCCACCTCGGTCGACGGGTGGCTCTCGATGGTGAGCGCGACCGGCCCGGTGCCGGTGCGCGCCGAGGTCCCCGTCGCGCTGGTCAGGTCGCCCACGACCGCGTGGGCGGCACGCCGTCGGCGCCGACGGCGCAGGCGTGCCGCGGGTCGAGGTGGACGGCCGCCCCCTCCCCGGTGGGCGTCCGCACCAGGTCGGCGTGCCCGGTGTTCTGCACCGGTGCGGAGTGCTGCGGTGGCTGAGCACCGGGTTGGCGGGGCTCCCCTCGAAGAGGCCGGTGGCCCGGCGCGAACGGGCCACCGGGACGCAGTGCCCGCGTTCGGTGCCGCCCTCGGCGATCACGAGGTACCACCAGTCACCGCGCCGCACCGGGTGCGGCGCCTCGGGGAACGCCAGGCCCGTGCCGGACCACGGCCGTCGCGGCGTCCCCGGCAGGGCACCGGCCCGCGGGTGGTGGCGGGTGGCGGATGCGTGGATGCCGAGGCTGGTGCCGCGCCCGGGGGTGAACTGACTGGACCGGTCCAGGGTGTTGCCGATCTGCCCCCGTCGAAGGCGTGCCGGGTGAGCCGAGTTCCCGCGCCGGCGCCCGTGGGGACACCGCGATCCGGTGCCCGCTGCGATGACCTCGGGACGCTGCCGTTCCGGTCCTCGCCCGCGTCTGGGTGGGGCGGTGATCCGGTGCAGCAGCCAGTCGGCCGCCCTGACCCGCTCGACCGCTCCCCGGGCGGGCGCTGCGGGTACGCCGTCGCCCCGGCCGGGCGCACCCCGCCCCGTCCGCAGCCGCAGTGCGCCGCCGCACGACACCGGCTCGCGCAGGCAACCCGCCGCGAGCGCCGGCACCGGCTGCTGCGGCGGGGCAGCCGACGCCGTGCCCGGCGGAGGGAGTGGACGGCGTCAGTACAGCAGTGCGTGGTCCTTCCGCTTCCACGCCAGCACCGCGAACACCTGCACCATCGCGGCCTGCTGCAGCAGCATCGTGGTGGCCCCGCCGGTCTCGCCGTCGGGGAAGACGAACAGGCCGCTGTCCTGCTCGCGGCGGGTGGTCCACATCCGTTCCGCGTAGGCCGCCATGGCGTCGCGGTAGGTGCGCCCACCGGTGACCGACTCCAGCAGCAGCAGGTTCTTGAACCAGATCGAGTTGAAGAACGGCGGGTGGGCGTCGAGGCGGCCGCCGTCGACGAACCAGGCCAGCGACGCCTCGGCGATGCGGCAGGCCTCGGCCAGGTGCTTCCGCTCACCGGTCACCTGGTGCAGCAGCACGTGGACACCGACCGGTACGCCCTGGTTGTAGGACCAGATCGTCTCGTCGACGACGCCTTCGAGGTTCAGGTGGTCCCAGTAGAGGCCGTCGCCGCGGCGCAGGTGCCGGTTCGTCCACGCCAGGTACCGCAGCGCGCGGTCGACGTAGCGGTGGTCGTGGGTGATCTGGAACAGCCGGAGGTCGAGCTGGGCCGCGGGCATGTTCGAGACGGTGTTCCGGTCCGAGCTCCAGGGCGCCTGGGTCCAGAACACGCCCCCGGGTGCGGCGTGCGAGTCGTCGGTGTCCCAGCCGGAGTCGACGAGGTCGGAGATCCTGCGCGCTTCCCGCAGGGCCGACCGGTCACCGGTCATGAGGTGCTGCTGGACGTCGAGCAGGCCCACCCAGAGGTTGTCGTCGTAGAACAGGTCGCCGCCACCGGCGTACGGCGGCAGCGGTGCCGAGGCGAAACCGGGCAGTCCGGTGGAACTCGCGTCGGTCCAGTACAGCTGTTGCGCCGCAGCGAGTTCCTGCCGGTCCTGGCGGTAGCGGCGACCGGTCCCGGGGATCCCGGTGAGGTCGAGGGCGGCGACGTGGGCCTGCGAGAAGGGCCACTCGTAGGAGTAGGTGGGGTCGTCCTCGCCGACGGGGACCTGCTCGCGCAGCAGGCCGGAGCCGTCGTCGTGGGCGAAGTGGTCCAGCAGGGACCGCCAGGCGTCGGCGGCGCGGCTGACCCACGGGGAACCGCCCGCGGACGTGCCCGTCGACGTGGTGGAGGTCTCCGCGGCCTGCGCGGCCGGGGCGGTGAGCAGTCCGGCGGCCGCGGAGGCGGACAGGCCGGTGAGGATGGAGCGTCGGTTGGGTCGCACGGTGTCTCCCTGACGACGGTGTCGGTTCCTGAGAACGTTTGCAGGTGCCTCGTCCCCGGTCAACCCCCGACAGGACCGGCTCGCTCCGGTCGACGGTCCGCCGCGCTGTGGCTACCGTCGTCGAGAGTGAGCGCGAGTGATGCCGAGCAGACGTTGACCATGGTGCGCACCCTGCTCGACCGTTCCCACCTGGCCACCACCGGTCAGGTCCCGGACGCGATCATGCAGGCGGCGGGCACGGTGGGCTGGACGGCCGCGCTGTACCTGGTGGACCACGAGCAGCGGCTCCTGCTGCCCGCCGCGGTGACCGGCAGCGGGCCCCGGCGCCCCCTGGCCATCGACACCACCCTGGCCGGGCGGTGCTTCCGCAGCACCGAACCGGTCCCGTTCGCCGGCGGGGTGCCCGGGGTGTGGGTCCCGGTCGTCGACGGCGCCGACCGCCTCGGGGTCCTGGAGATCGGCACGCCCGGGGGTGCCGACCTGGACGACCCGCTGGTCCAGGAGCGGTGCCGGATGCTCAGCCACCTCGGCGGGCACATGATCGCCGCCAAGAGCCCCTACGGCGACGGCCTGGACGCCATGCGCAGGCTGCGGCCACGCACGCTGCCCTCCGAACTGCTGCACCAGTCGCTGCCCCCGCTGACCTTCGCGTGCGAGGGGCTGGTGATCTCCTGCCTGCTGCTGCCCGCCTACGACGTGGCCGCGGACGCCTTCGACTACGGCGTCACCGACGACACCGTCCACCTCGCGGTGCTGGACGCCACCGGTCACGACCTGCAGGGGACGATCCTGGCGACCCTGGCGCTGGCGGCCTACCGCAACAACCGCCGCAACGGCCACGGGCTGGCCGAGGGCGTCAGCGCCGTCGACCGCACCGTCGCCGGGCACGGCGGCGGCGAACGGTTCGTCACCGGTGTCCTCGGCAAGCTGGACATGACCACCGGCCGGTTGCGCTACCTCAACGCCGGCCACCCCCCGCCGCTGCTCCTGCGCCGGGGCCGCGTGGTGAAGGAGCTCGACGGCGGGCACCGGATCATGTTCGGCCTCGGGCAGGGACCGGCCGCCTTCGCCGAGGAGTGGCTGCAGCCGGGGGACCGCCTCGTCCTCTACACCGACGGGGTCGTGGAGGCCCGGGACCTGGACGGGGAGTTCTTCGGGCAGGAACGCCTGGAGGAGCTGCTGCACAAGGCGGCAGCCGCCGGCCTCCCCGCCCCCGAGACCTTGCGGCGCATCGCCCACGACGTCCTGGACCGGCAGGGCGGGGTGCTCCAGGACGACGCCACCCTGCTGATCGCCGAGTGGGCCACGACGCGGGAGCGGAACTTCACCGCGGTCGGCGGGGTGCCCGCGCACGAGCTGACGCCGCACGGCGGGGGATCCGGGGACGACCAGTCGCTGCGGCGGTGAACCCCCACCGGTCCCCGCCCGGCGGCTCGTCGCGCCGGGGGAGGCCGGAGGTGGTTCGCTGCCCGGATGCGCATCTTCTTCACCGGCGGCAGCGGCAAGGCCGGTCACCACGTCGCGCCGTACCTGGCATCCCAGGGGCACCAGGTCACCAACGCCGACCTCACCCCGCTGGGCCACCCCGACGTCACCGACCTGCGGGTGGACCTGACCGACGCCGGCCAGGTCTACTCCGCCCTGGCCGGGATGCCCACCACGGCCGACCTCGACGACCCGCACCCCGCCGCGGGCGGCGGGTCGGCCTACGACGCCGTCGTCCACTTCGCCGCGGTCCCCCGGATCCTCCTGGTCCCCGACGCCGCGACCTTCCAGGCCAACGTGGTGGCCCACTACAACGTCCTGGAGGCCGCGACCCGGCTCGGCGTCCGCAAGGTCGTCTTCGCGTCCTCGGAGACGGCCTACGGGATCTGCTTCGCCCGCGGCGAGCGCAAACCCTCGTACGTGCCCGTCGACGAGGACCACCCCGTCGTGCCGGAGGACTCGTACGCCATGTCGAAGGTGGCCGGGGAGGTGGTCGCGCGCTCCTTCCACGCCCGCACCGGCGCGGACGTGTACGGCCTGCGGATCAACAACGTCGTCGAACCCGACGAGTACGCCGAGAAGTTCCCGGCGTTCCTGGCCGACCCGTCGCTGCGGCGGCGGAACCTGTTCGGCTACATCGACGTCCGCGACCTGGGGCAGCTGACCCTGCGCGCCCTGCAGACCGACGGGCTCGGGTTCCAGGTCTTCAACGTCGCCAACGCCGACACCTCGGTCGCCGCGACCACCCGGGAACTCCTCGACACGTTCTACGACGGGGTCGAGGTGCGCCGGGAACCGGGCCGGCACGAAACCCTCTACAGCATCGACAAGGCCCGTGAGCTGCTCGGCTACGACCCGCAGCACTCCTGGCGCGACGTGCTGGACGACCCCCGCGCCGGGGAGTGACCGCCCGCGCGGTCCGTCAGTCGCCGCGCGGCGCGAGGTCGATGCGGCTGATGCAGGCGTGGGCGGGAGCCGCCGCGGCGTAGTGGACGGCCTCGGCGACGTCCTGCGCCTGCAGCAGCGATCCGGGGTCCTCGCGGCCGCGGTCGCTGAGCAGGGACGCCCCGGCGGCGACCATGCCCGGGTTGACGATCGAGACGGCCACGCCCCGGGGGCCGAGCTCGGCCCGCACGGCCTCGGACAACCCCAGCAGGCCGTGCTTGCTGGCCACGTACGCCGCGTTGTGGGCGAAGGACCGGTGCGCCGCGGTCGACCCGAGGAGCACCAGCGAGCTCGGGGCGTGCTCCAGCAGCAGCGGTGCCGCGAGGCGGACGACCCCGGCCGCGGCGGTGAGGTTGACGTCGAACACCTCCTGCCAGGTGTCGGGGTCGGCGCGGTCGCAGTCGGCCCAGTCGAAGACGCCCGCGGCGTAGACCAGGGCGGTCAGCGGTCCGCCCTCGGGCCGAAGGGCACGCTCGACGTCCGCGCGCCGGGTGACGTCGACCTGCCGGACGAGGCAGCCGGGCACCCGGGCGGCGAGGTCGTCGGGGTCGCGGCCCCACGCCTCCACCGCCCAGCCCCCGCGGCGCAGGCGGTGGGCGATCGCCGTGCCGATGAGGCTGGACGCACCGACCACGACGGCGCGACCACGAGGGGCTCGACCTCCCCCGTCGGGGGCTGGCACGGTCACGACGCCACGCTACGCCGCTGCGACCGGCCGGTGCCGGTGCTTCAGGCGGTGCGGGCCGCGGTGATGCCCCCGTCGACGGCGATCTCGGCGCCGTGGACGTACCCGGCCCCCGGCGAGAGCAGCCACGCCACCGCCTCGGCGACCTCCTCGGGCGTCCCGGGGCGCCCGGCGGGTGTGGGGGCGGTCATGCGGGCCACGACGTCGCCGGCGGAGGCGTTGACGGGGGTGCGGGTGGCGCCGGGGGAGACGGTGTTGACCCGGACGCCGCGGGGCCCGAACTCCGCGGCCCAGCTGCGGGCGAGCTGGATCCCGGCGGCCTTGGTCGCGGAGTACAGCCCGACGAAGGGGTGCCCGACGTGGGCCATCCAGGAACCCAGGACGACGATCGCGCCGTGGCCGCGTCCGGCCATGGCCGGGGCGAGGGCGGCGGTCAGGACGTGCGGGGCGCGGACGTTCACCGCGAGGGTGGCGTCCAGGTCGGCGTCGCCGAGGGTCGTGGTGTCGACGGCGGGGCACAGCGCGGCGTTGTGGACCACCGCGTCCAGCCGCCCGCCGGCGGCGTCGGTGGCGGCGCGGGCGAACTCCCGCAACGCCTCCGGTGGGCCGGTGAGGTCGGAGGCGACGAAGACGGCCCGCCCCCCTGCGCTCTCGACGTCGGCCACGACGGCGGCGCCGCGGCCCTCGTCCCGGCCGGTGACCACGACGTGCCAGCCCCGGGCGGCCAGGGTGCGGGCGGTGGCGGCGCCGATGCCGCTGGTCGAGCCGGTGACCAGGACGGTGCGGGTCGGCCCGGCGGGCGCGTCGGCCGGATCCACGAGGGGGTTCACGAGGGGGTTCGGGGAGGAGGTCATGGCGACCACCCCACCGGGCCCGCCGGGCCGGCGCCAGGGCACCTCCTGCCTGGTCACGCCGTGACCAGGCTCGCGACGGGGCCCCCTCCTACGCTGGGCCGGTGCCTGCCGACCGTGCCGCCCTCGGAGCGTTCCTGCGGTCCCGGCGGGACCGCCTGACCCCGGCCCGGGCCGGGATCGACCCCTTCCCCGGGCCGCGGCGGGTGCCGGGGCTGCGCAAGGAGGAACTGGCGGTGCTGGCGGGGCTCAGCCCGGACCACTACAGCCGCCTGGAGCAGGGCCGTCAGCACACCGTCACCGACGAGGTGGTGCAGGCGCTGTCGCGGGCGTTGCAGCTCGACGAGGTCGAACGCGCCCACCTGCGCGACCTGGCCGCTCCGTCGTCCCGCCGGCGGTGGGCCGCCCCGGAGGTCCCGCAGCGGCCGGACCCCGGGATGCTGCGGCTGATGGGAGTGCTGGACCACGTGCCGGTGCTGCTGCTCGGCCGGCGCTCTGAAGTGCTGGCGCGCAACGGGTTGCTGGGCGAGGTGCTGGGGACGGCGGTGGAACCGGGGTCGTCGTTCGCGCGGTGGCTGTTCCTGGACCCGCGGGCGCGGACGCGGATCGTGAACTGGGCCGACTTCGCCGCGGCCGCGGTGGGGGCGTTGCGCTACGAGGTGGGCCGCCACCCCGACGACCGGCGGCTGGACGCCCTGGTCGGGGAGCTGCGCCGGCGGGACCCCGATGTCGCGCGGTGGTGGGCCGATCAGCGGGTGACCTTCCGCACCTCGGTGGACAAGCGGATCGCCCACCCGAGGGCCGGGTTCCTCGAGTTCGGCATCGAGTCCGTCGTGGGCCCGCACGACCCCGAGCAGCGCCTGGTCGTCTACACCGTCGAACCGGGCTCCGCCACGGCGCGGGTGCTGCCGCTGCTGGCCAGCTGGGCGGCGGCGCCGCAGGACGCGTGAGC
Organism: Kineococcus lubricus; assembly: GCF_050871965.1. NCBI lineage: Bacteria > Bacillati > Actinomycetota > Actinomycetes > Kineosporiales > Kineosporiaceae > Kineococcus > Kineococcus lubricus. Next base: position 12,285 of record NZ_JBJLSK010000034.1, on the reverse strand, counting down.
GGTCGGGGGCGCGGTCCTGCGCCGCGCCCCGACCGGTCACCAGCGCGCGTGCACGTGCTCGGCCACCAGCTCCCGGTAGACCTCCTCGACGGCGCCGCGCTGGGCGGCGGTCGGGGCCGGCAGGTCCGCGGCGGCGGCGTTCGCGCGGGCCTGGTCGGCGGAGCGGGCGCCGGGGATGACGACGCTGACGCCGGGCTGCTCGACGATCCACCGCAGCGTGAAGGCGGCCAGGGGGACGTCACCGGCCACGTCCCGCAGCCGCCGCGCGGCCTGGACGCCGACGTCGAAGGGCACCCCCGCGAACGTCTCACCGACGTCGAAGGACTCCCCGTTGCGGTTGAAGGTGCGGTGGTCGTCCGCGGCGAACGTCGTGTTCTCGTCGATCTTCCCCGAGAGCAGCCCGGAGGCCAGCGGGACGCGCACGACGACACCGACGCCGGCTTCGGCGGCCGCGGGCAGGAACTCCGTGACGGGCTTGAGCCGCAACGGGTTCAGGATGATCTGGACGCTGGCGACGTTCGGCCGCGCGACCGCCTGCAGGCCCTCGGCGACGGTCTCGACCGAGACGCCGTAGGCGCGGGTGCGGCCCTCCTGCACGAGGGTGTCGAGGTCGTCGAAGACCTGGTCGGTGCTCAGCACCGGCGGCGGCGGGCAGTGCAGCTGCACCAGGTCCAGGGTGTCCACGCCGAGGTTCTCGCGGCTGCGGTCGTTCCAGGCGCGGAAGGCGTCGAGGGTGTACTGCGAGGCCTCGTGCGGGTCGGCGCGCCGGCCCATCTTCGTCGCGACCACGACTCCGTCGGGGGCCGAGGGCAGGAAGCGGCCGATCAGCCGTTCGCTGCGCCCGTCGCCGTAGACGTCGGCGGTGTCGAAGAACGTGACCCCCGCCTCGGCCGCGGCCCGCAGGGTCGCCAGGGCGGCGTCCTCGTCCACGCTGCCCCAGCTGCCACCGATCTGCCAGCAGCCCATGCCGATCGCACCGACCGTGCGCCCTGTCCTGCCCAACGTCCTCGTCTGCACGGGCCCGACCCTACGGCCCGGCACCGCCGGGCGCGCGAGCACCCCGGCCGGTCCGGCCGGGGTGCTCGGAACTCCCGCGGTCTCAGTCCACGCAGGCGAGCGCGTCGACCTCGACGAGCATCTCCGCGCGCGGCAGGCCGGTGAAGACCGTGGTGCGGGCCGGCAGGACGCCGGAGGGGCAGCGGGCCGTCACGAACTCGGCGTACACCTCGTTCATGGCCGCGAAGTGGTCGCGGGTGGTGAGGTACACCCGGAGCATCACGACGTCGTCGAACCCGGCGCCACCGGCCCGCAGGACGGCCTCGACGTTCTCCAGGGTCCGGCGCGTCTGGGCCTGGACGTCGCCGGGGAAGAGGTACTCACCGCTGGCGGGGTCGACCGGGCCCTGGCCGGAGACCTGCAGGAGCGGGCCCTTGCGCACGCCCTGGGAGAACATCGGCATGGGGGCGGGGGCCTCGGAGGTGGTGATCGCGGTGCGGGTGCTCGCGGTGGGGGTGTTCACGGGACGGACTCCTCGTCGGGTCGGGGTTCGGTTCCTGGTTCGGTTCCGGGTTCGGTTCCGGTGGGCGGGGCGGGCAGGTACCCGCAGGCCCGGGACACGTCCTGCGTCGCGGACAGCAGGTGGGGCACGAGGTCGTGGACGGCCTCGCGCGGCAGGAGGACGTCGGGGACGGAGATCGACACCGCGGCCAGGACGCGGCCGTCGGGCCCCAGGACGGGAGCGCCGACGCAGTTGATGAACGTCTCGTTCTCGGCGTCGTCGTGGGCCCAGCCGCGTCGGGCGACCTCGGCCGCGGCGGCGAGCAGTTCCTGCGGGGACGCCAGCGTGTTCGGGGTCAGCCGGGGGTAGTCCAGCGTGGCGGCGAGCGCCTCGCGCTCGGGCACCGGCAGGGCGGCCAGGAACACCTTGCCCACGGCCGTGCAGTGCAGGGGAGCGGGGGAGCCGATCCTGGAGGCCATCCGCACGGCCGCGTCGCGCGGTTCGAGCTTGTCGACGTAGGTGGCCGTGCGGCCGTCGAACGCGGCGACGTGGACGGTCTGCCCGACGTCGTCGCGCAGCCGGCGCAGCCGGGGAGCGGCCAGGGCGCGGACGTCGATGTCGTCGAGGGCCTGCTGGGCCAGGCGGAAGAGCCCCGGTCCCAGGGAGTAGCGGAAGTCGTCGGTGCGCTGGACGTACCCGCTGTCCTCGAGGACGCGCAGCAGCCGCAGGACGGTGCTCTTGTGGACGCCCTCGGCCTCGGCGAGTTCCCCCAGGGTGGCGGTGCCACCGGCGACCCGTTCGAGCAGGGCGATGGCGCGCAGCAGGGACTGGCTCACGCGACGAGCTCCGGCAGGTGCTCGGGCTGGTCGCCGCGCACGACGAGCGTGGCGGCGGCGCAGCGGTGGCCCAGCAGCACGGCGTCGGGGACGGGGAGCCCGGTGTGGCGTCCGGCGAGGTACCCGGCGGCGAAGGCGTCCCCCGCGCCGACGGGTTCGACGACGTCGACGCGCAGCGCCGGGACGTGCAGGTCGGGGCGGCCGGGTTCGAGGACGAGGACCCCGCGTTCCTCGGCCTTGAGCAGGATCCGCCGGGCCCGGGGGAGGGCGGCGCGCACCCCGGCGGCGGTGCCGGTGCCCAGGACCCGCACCGCCTCGTCCTCGCCCAGGAGGACTTCGTCGGCGGCGTCGAGCAGGCGGTGCAGGGGGCCGTCGTCGAGGTCGCGCCACAGGGCGGGGCGGTGGTTGAGGTCCACCGAGAGCACGGTGTCGCGGGGGCGCAGCAGGTCGGCCAGGGCGTCGCAGGTCCGGCCCGCCGAGGCGGACAGCCCGGGGGTGATGCCGCTGACGTGGACGGTGCGCGATCCGGTGAGCAGGGCGGCGACGGCGGGGGCGGTGAGCAGTTCCGGCGTCATCGCCGACGCGGCGGACCCGTTGCGGTAGTAGTGCATCCGTGAGCGACGCGATCCGTCGGCGGCTGTCCCGGGGGCCTTGACGTACAGCCCGGTGGGGCGGTCGGGGTCGACCTCGACGCCGCTGACGTCCACCCCGTGCCCGCGGGCCACGTCCAGGACGTGCTCGCCGAACCCGTCGTCGCCCAAGCGGGAGACCCAGGCCGTCGGGACGCCGAAGCGGGCCAGGGTGAGGGCGACGTTGAACTCCGCCCCGCCGGCGGTGCGGGTGAACCGGTCGGCGTGGGCCAGGGGCACCTCGCCGACGGGGGTCAGGACGGCCATGGCCTCACCGAAGCAGGTGACCGCAGGCAGGGGCGTTGACCGGGGCATGGCGCGATGCTAGAACAGCACCCACAAATCACGCAACACCCATTGCGCCATCTGCAACGACGCGGCCGGAGTGACCGCGCAGAGGAGTGCCCGTGAACTACGACGCGACGACGACCGGGATCCTGGGGCCCGCGCACAAAGCCGTACCGATCACCGCTCACGGCCTCGACGCGGCCGAGCACGCCGCCACGCACCCCGGCCTGGCCGAACTCCCCACCCCGCTGGTGACCCTCGACGCCGGCTCCACGACCCGCAACATCGCCACCATGGCCGCCTGGGCCCGCGCCGCGGGCGTCGACCTCGCCCCCCACGGCAAGACGACCATGGCCCCCTCCCTGTGGCGCCGGCAGCTCGAGGCCGGCGCCTGGGGCATCACCGTCGCCACGCCGTGGCAGCTCACCGTCGCCCTCACCACCGCCGCCACCACCGGCCTGCGGACCGCCCTGGCCGCCTACCCCGTCCTGGACCCCGCCGTGCTGCGCCACCTCGGCCGACCCCGCACCACCCGGGTCCTGGTCTGGGCCGACGGGACCGACGTCGTCGCGGCCATGGCCCCGCACGTCGCCGGCGCCGCCGAACCCCTCGACGTCCTCGTCGAGCTCGGGGCCCCCGGGGGCCGCACGGGAGCCCGCTCCCTCGCGGCCGCCCTCGACACCGCCCGCGCCGTCGCCGCCACCGACGGCCTGCGCCTGGCCGGGGTCGCCGGCTACGAGGGCGCGCTCGCCCACGACGCCTCGCCCGCCAGCCTCACCGTCGTCCGGACCTACCTGCACGACCTGCGCCGGCTCCACGAGACCCTGCTCGCCGCCGGTCTGCACGGCGAGGTCCCCGGCGGGATCGTCGTGACCGCCGGCGGCAGCGCCTACTTCGACGCGGTGGCCGACCTCCTGGCCCCCCTGCACGACCCCGCGGGCGAGCGCGGCCCCGCCGTCCGCACCGTCGTGCGCGCCGGGGCCTACCTCGCCCACGACGACGGCTTCTACGCCGGCATCACCCCCATGGGCCGCGGCGCCGGAGGACGGTTCGAGGCGGCCCTGCACGGGTGGGTCCGCGTGATCTCCCGCCCCGAACTCGGGCTCGCCCTGGCCGACGGCGGCAAGCGGGACCTGCCCTTCGACGAGGGGCTCCCCACCGTGCAGGCCGTGCGCCGCGGCGGGACTCAGGACACCGCTCCCCTGCACGGGGCGAGCGTCACCGCCCTCAACGACCAGCACACCTTCCTGCGCCTCACCGGCGACGCCGAGGACCTCGCCGTCGGCGACGTCCTGCGGCTGGGGCTGTCCCACCCCTGCACCACCTTCGACAAGTGGCAGCTGATCCCCGTCCTCGACGACGCCCGCGCCGCCCAGCCCCACCTGGTGGACTACCTGCGGACGGTGTTCGGGTGACCCGCCCGCTGCTCGTCCGCGGCGCCACCCTCGTCGACGGCACCGGCGCACCCGCCCGCCGCGGCGACGCCCTCGTCGCCGACGGCCGCATCGCCGCGCTGGGCGACGTGGAGCACGCACCCGGCGCCGACGTCCTCGACGCCACCGGCCTCGTGCTGACCCCGGGGTTCATCGACATGCACGCCCACTCCGACCTCGCCGTGATCACCGACCCCGAGCACCTCGCCAAGACGACCCAGGGCGTCACCACCGAGGTCGTCGGCCAGGACGGCCTCAGCTACGCCCCGGTCGACGACACCACGCTCGCCGTCCTGCGCGAGCAGCTCGCCGGCTGGAACGGGGTCCCCGCCGCCGGGTTCGGCTGGCCCGACGTCGCCGCCTACCTCGACCGCGTCGACGCCGGGGCCGCGGTCAACGTCTGCTACCTCGTGCCCCAGGGCACCGTCCGCATGCTGGTCGTGGGCACCGGGGACCGGCCCGCCACGCCCGACGAGCTCGACCGCATGCGGGCGCTGGTGCGCCAGGGCATGCGCGACGGCGCGTTCGGGATGTCCAGCGGACTGACCTACACCCCCGGGATGTTCGCGAGCACCGACGAGCTGGTCGCCCTGGCCGCCGTGGTCGCCGAGCACGGGGGTTTCTACGCCCCCCACCAGCGCTCCTACGGCGCCGGGGCCCTGGAGGCCTACGCCGAGGTGGTCGAGGTGGCCCGGCGTTCCGGGTGCGCCCTGCACCTCACCCACGCCACCATGAACTTCGCCCCCAACGCCGGGCGCGCGGGGGAGTTCCTCGACCTCGTCGACTCCGCCTGCGCCGCAGGGGTCGACGTCACCCTCGACACCTACCCCTACCTGCCCGGGTCGACCACGCTGGCCGCGGTCCTGCCGAGCTGGGCCTCGGCCGGCGGCCCGGCCGCGACCCTGGCCCGGCTGCAGGACCCGGACGCGTTGCGGCGCATCCGGTACGCCGTCGAGGTCGAGGGTTCCGACGGGTGCCACGGCGTGACCGTCGAGTGGGGCACGCTGCAGATCGCCGGGGTCCGCGACCCGGGGCTGTCCGCCGTCGTCGGCGAGCGCGTCCGCGACTTCGAGATGTTCGTCGACCTCCTCGTGCGCGACCGGCTGGGGACGACGATCCTGCAGCACGTCGGGCACGAGGAGAACGTCCGCGCCATCATGCGCCACCGCACCCACACCGTCGGCAGCGACGGGCTGCTCGTGGGGGAGCGTCCCCACCCGCGCGCCTGGGGGACCTTCCCGCACTACCTGGGGCACTACGTCCGCGAGGAAGGCGTCCTGGGGCTGGAGGAGTGCGTGGCCCGCATGACCTCCCGCCCGGCGGCGCGGCTGGGCCTGCACGACCGGGGGGTCCTGCGCCCCGGCGCCGTCGCCGACCTCGTGCTGTTCGACCCCGCGACCGTCGCAGCCGGCGCGACCTTCGCCGAACCCCGCCGGCAGGCCGTGGGGATCCCCCACGTCCTGCTCGGCGGGGAGTTCGTCGTCCGCGACGGGGTGCGCACCGCAGCGACCCCCGGCCGGGCGCTGCGTCACCGGGCCGCCTGAACCCGGCCTGAAACCACTTGACCCCGCCCCCGGCCACACCCGCCGGGACCTCTCGAGGAGGACTCCCGCAGTGCTCGAAACCCTGTTCACCGACCGCGTGGTGTGCGTCGTCCGCGCCCCCGTCGTCCCCGACCCCGTCGCCCTGTGCGAGGCACTGGCCGCCGGCGGGATCCGCACCGTGGAACTGACCTGGACCACCCCCGGGGCGCTGGACCTGCTGCGGTCGGCCGCCGACGCCGTGGCCCCCGGGACCACCCTCGGCATCGGCACCGTCCTGACCGCCGACGACGCCCGCGCCGCGATCGACGCCGGTGCCCGGTTCCTGGTCACGCCCGGCCTGCGCCCCGCGGTGGCCGAGGTGGCCCGGGCCGCCGGGATCCCCTTCCTGCAGGGGGCCCTGACCCCCACCGAGGTGCTGCAGGCCCACGAGACCGGCGCGACCGCGGTCAAGGTGTTCCCCGCCTCGGCGTTCGGCCCCGCCTACCTCAGGGACCTGCACGGCCCCTACCCGGACCTGCCGCTGGTCCCCTCGGGCGGGATCACCGCCCGCAACGCCGCCGAGTTCCTCTCCGCCGGCGCGGCCGCCGTGACCGCCGGTACCGGGGTCGTGCCGCCGGACGTCGTCGCCGCGGGGGACTGGGCCCAGATCACCGCCCGCGCCACCGAGTTCACCGGAGGACTCTGATGCTCACCTGGCTCCACGACTCCACCGCCGGCCTGCTGCTGCTGTGCGCGCTGGCCATCGCCGTCCTGCTCGTCCTCATCATCAAGGTCAAGCTCGAACCCTTCATCGCGCTGCTCATCGCCGGGTTCGCCCTCGCCCTCGCGGCCGGCCTGCCCGTCACCGAGATCGTCGGTACCGCCCTGTCGGCCTCGGACTCGGTGCTGGAGAAGGGGTTCGGGGGGATCCTCGGCCACATCGCCGTCATCGTCGGGCTCGGTACGGTGCTGGGCGCGATCCTCGAGCGTTCCGGCGGCGCCGACGTCCTCGTCGCCAAGCTCACCGGCCTGTTCGGGGAACGCGGCGCCCCGGTCGCGATGGGCCTGACGGGCCTGATCTTCGGGATCCCCGTGTTCTTCGACATCGGCATCTTCGTGCTGGCCCCGCTGACCTACATCGCCGCCCGCCGCGGCGGGCGTTCGCTGGCGCTGTACGCGCTGCCGATGCTGGCCGGCCTGTCGATGACCCACGCCTTCCTGCCCCCGCACCCCGGCCCCACGGCCGCGGCGGGGCTGCTGGGGGTCGACCTCGGCTGGGTCATCCTGATGGGGCTGGTGTGCGGCCTGCCCGCCTTCGCCGCCGCCGGGATCGCCTGGCCCTACGTCATCGGCCGCCGCATCCACGTCGAGGTGCCCGCGGAGTTCGTCCGGGACCCCCAGCCCCCCACCGGCGGGGACGCGGGCGGTGGCGGCGTGGGCGGCGGCGGTACCGCCGTGGCGGAACGGACCACCGCCCCGGTCCGCCTCGCGACCGTGCTCGGCATCGTCGCCGTCCCCCTCGTCCTCATCCTCGGCGCCACCTTCGGCACCGTCACCCTCGAGGAGAGCCGGCTGCTCAGCGTCCTGACGTTCCTGGGCAACCCCGCCGTCGCGCTCACCGTCTCGGTGCTGCTGGCGTTCTGGCTGCTCGGGGTCCGGCGCGGCACCACCGTGGCGGAACTGGGCTCGGTCACCGCCGAATCCCTGCGCCCCGTCGGGATGATCCTCCTCGTCGTCGGCGCCGGGGCGTTCTTCGGCAAGGTCATCTCCGCCACCGGGGTCGGCGCCGCCCTGGCCGACACCATGAGCGACGCGGGCCTGCCCGTGATCCTGCTGGCCTACCTCATCTCCTGCGGCCTGCGCCTGGCGCAGGGATCGGCCACGGTGGCGCTGGTCACGACCGGCGGGATCGTCGGCCCCCTCGTCGAGGGCGCCGGGTACTCCCCGGCGCAGCTGGCCGTCCTCGCCATCGCCATCGCCTCCGGCTCGATCATCGCCAGCCACGTCAACGACGGCGGTTTCTGGATCATCTCGCGGTACTTCGGGATGACCGTGAAGCAGACGCTGGCGACGTGGACGGTGCTCGAGACGATCCTGTCCGTCGTGGGGTTCGCGATGACGGCTGTGGTCTGGGCGTTCCTGTGACCACCCCGGTGACCGTTGCGGGGCGACGGCTCTCGACGGCTCAGGCGACCGGGGTCAGCAGGTCCGGGGAGTCGTTGCGGGGGGAGTTCACCGCGGTCGACACCTCGTGGGTCTCCAGGCGCGGTTCGGGGACGGCGTCCAGGACCTGCCGGACGAGGTCGAGGTCGGTCAGGGTGGGGTCCAGCCAGTCGTCGCGCATGTCGGGCGGGACGACGACGGGGGCGCGGTCGTGGATGTGGCCGAGGGCGTCGCTCGCCCGGGTGGTGAGGATGGTGAACGTCCACAACCACCGGTCGGGGTCGTCCTCCTCCTTGGCGGGGTCGGGCCACAACTCGTACAGGCCCGCGAAGGCGAGGACCTCGTCGTCACCGGCGTGCAGGAAGTGCGGGACCTTCCGGGTGCGGCCCTCCCGCTCCTCCCACTCGTAGTAGCCGTCGGCAGGCACCAGCAGGCGGCGCTTGGCGGCGGCCCGCTTGAACGCGGGTTTCTCGGTGACGGTCTCCGCGCGGGCGTTGGCCATGCGGTTGCCGATCTTGACGTCCTTGGCCCACACCGGCACCAGACCCCAGCGCAGGGTGCGCAACTGGCGGGTGACCGCACCGGGGCCCGGGCCGTCGGCCTCGCGCGGGGCGCGTTCGAGGACGACGCGCGCCTCCTGGGTGGGGGCGATGTTGTAGGACGGCGGCGGCGGCTCGCCGACCAGTTCGCCGACGTCGAAGAGGTCGGCGAGCTCGTCGTCGGACCGGGAACGCGCGTAGCGGCCACACATGCGCCGCAGTGTCCTCCGCGACGGCCGGCACCGCACGAGCAGCAGCCGGGCGGTCCGGCCGGGGAACGCGGGCTCCACGTCGGCAGTGCCGCCGCGAGGCGGTCGGCGGCGCCGGGCCCCTTCGGCGAGGATCGCGAGGGTTCCACCGGTTCCAGCTCCACGACGCGGGGGTCGTCGTCGTCGCGGACCAGGTCGGCCCTCGCGCAGGCCGGGGTGCCCCGCCCGCGCGCGACGAGGCCGAGGGTGGAGCCGGCCACCTCCAGCTCCGCCGGCGTCGCCCGGTGGGAGGTGCTCCGCGGCGAACAGGTCCTCGAGCGTCCTCGGCTGGGGAGGGTGACCCGTCCGGTCACGGCGTGGCTGCAGGTCCCGCCGAAGTGGACCGGGGCCCGTTCCCCGTCCCGGGCGACGGAGGCGAGGAGCGGTTGCACGAGCGCGGAGCGACCGGGCGGCGTGCCGGGCGGCGACGTGCGCCACGGCTGCCCGCTCCGACGGCCGGTTCGACGACGACCGGTCCCCGCGCCGGCGGCGGCGGCAGGACCGGGTCCACCGGGTCGCCGGGTTCGAGGTCCTGGAGGCGGTGCTCGTCGCTGCTCCAGCGGATCAGCGGGGGACCGGTGCGCACGGGGCCAGCGGGACGATCGGCCTGTTCCTCCGCGAGGAACCTGCGACAGGATGGACCGGTGCAGCCTCCCCCCGCTGTTCCCCAGCTCCCCGCGGCCCCGGTTCCGGTACCCGACGACGTCCTGCAGGACCTGCGCCGGCGGCTGCGGGCCCACCGGCCCGTGCCGCTGCCGCCGCTGCCGGCCGGCGCCTCCTGGGACCGGGGCACCGACCCCGCCCACCTCGCCGAACTGGTGCACCACTGGGCCGACGCCTACGACTGGCGAACTCACGAGGAGCGCATCCGCTCCTGGCCCTGGCACCTGGCTCACGTCGCCGCCGACGAGGGGAGCGGCGAGGCTCCGGACGCCGGGGAGACGCCCGTGCGGGCGGTGCACCAGCGCGCCGCCGCCTCCGACGCCACCGCCGTGCTGCTGCTGCACGGCTGGCCGGACTCGGTCCTGCGCTTCGAGCGGGTCCTGCCCCTCCTGACCCGCCACCACGTCGTGGTCCCGGCGCTGCCCGGTTTCCCCTTCGCGGCCCCCGTGGCGGGTGCGGGCCTGTCGGCGCGGCAGATCGCGGTGGTGGTGGCCGGGCTGATGGCCGACCTGGGGTACGCGCGCTACGTCGTCTCCGCGGGTGACGTGGGCTCCGACGTCGCCGAGCACCTCGCCGACCTGCACCCCGAACGGGTCAGCGCGCTGCACCTGACCGACGTCTCCCAGTACCACTTCCTGGTCCAGCCCCCGAGCGACCCGAGCCCGGCCGAACGTGAGTACCTCGCCCACGGCCACGACTGGCAGGCCCGCGAGGGGGGCTACATGCACGAGCAGCGCACCAAGCCGCACACCCTGGCGGTCGGGCTGGGGGACTCCCCGGCGGGGCTGCTGGCGTGGTTGTTGGAGAAGCTGCGCAGCTGGACCGACTGCGGCGGCGACGTCGAGGCGGTCTTCTCCCGCGACGAGCTGCTCACCTGGGTGGCCGCGTACTGGGTCAGCGGGTGCATCGGCACGTCCTTCACCCCCTACGCCACCGGCGGCGACCTGCCGCAGCGGGTCACACCGCCGGCGGTGTTCACCGTCTTCCCGCGCGACCTGGTCAACGCGCCGGAGGAGTTCGCCCGCCGGATCTTCGACGTCCGTTCCTGGCGCCGGGAACGGGCGGGGGGCCACTTCGCCGCCTGGGAACAGCCGCGCGCCTACGCCGCCGGGGTGCACGAGGCCGTGGAACTGGCAGCGACCTCCTCCCGCTGAGGTTCCCCCGGACACCGGTGCACCGCCCCGGGAACGGGAGCCGCGACCCGGACGACCCCGTCCGGGGACAGGAGGTGGACTCCCACCTGCAGCGGGCGCGGGGTGGTGGGAGGTGGTCGTCGTCCTCGTTCTCCTGTGCCAGCTGTTCGGCCCGCTCGCGGAGCACGTGCGGCCGGCGAGTCTCAGAGGGGCAGGCCGACGCGGCGGCCCGTGCCGATGTCCTCACCTCCGTCGCTGCTCACGACGGCGTAGCTCCCCCTGGGAAGACCGTCGCGGGTGACGACGCGGGAAGCGCATCGGAGCAGCTGCTGCTCGGTGCCCCCGGTGATGCAGAAGACGTACTCGCCGTCGACCTCCTCACCGTCGTCGTGGACCTCCAGGTCGCCGGCCTCCTCCAGCTCGGCCAGGTGATCCTCGACCTCCTCGATCCACGGGTAGGCGTAGTCGCCGTCCGCGACGGTGGGAGCCGGGGTGAGGGAGACGTGGATCTCCACGACGAGCTGGGACATGCGGACACCCTGGCAGGCAGGGACGACACGGCGGGCGCCGCTGGACGATGAGCCCGCCTGGCCCGGTGGCGTCGGCGACGTCACCGCGGCCGGCAGCGACTGCCTCCTCTAGACCGTCGGCGGGTAACCGTGGCAGTCGACGGGCATCCACCACCGGACAGCTGCGAGGCTGCTCGTGGAGGTCGCCGGTGCGTGCCGCACGAGAGGGACGTCCAACGCAGCCTCGACCGCTTCCTCGTCCAGGAGATCCGCGGAGGACCTCGACGAGGCCACGTGGACCTCGGTGGCGGACGCGGCCCGCACGACGGTGCGGAGCACCTGTGCGGGCTCACCGTGCTGGAAGAGCAACTGGTCGTCGAGAGCATCGTCCAACGTGCGCAGCGCTTCGAGTTGCCGCCGCCGGGTGGAGGCGTCGAGGGTCACCCACCGCTCCAGGCGAACGACCACCAGGGGGACCACGCGGCGATCACCGTCTCGCACCGCGGCCGCGGCCGCGCCTGCCACCGCGGCGTTGTTCTCGAGGAACAGTTCGTCGCGCAGCCAGACCACGGTCGTCACCAGCGCCACCTCGCGACACCGGTCCCGATCACGAGCGGGGTCCTCCGGGGTTCTGCGGGGTCGAGTCGGGTGTTCACGGTGCCTCGGTCAGCGCCAGGAGGCCGTCGCGGACGAGCCCGAGTTCGTCGGTGTCGATGTAGGTGCCCAGGGCGAGGGCGGCGGCGACGCCTTCGGCGGCGAACTGCACGATGAGCACGCGCTGGGGGTCCAGGCCGTCGCGGGCGAAGGTCTGGCGCCACCAGTT
>NZ_JBJLSK010000033.1:0-37616 GCF_050871965.1 Kineococcus lubricus | reverse complement strand
TGACTCCCCGGTGACGATCATCGTCACCGGGGAGTCAACGTTCCCACCCCGAGGCGGGCGGGAGGGGCGGAGCGGTCAGCCCTTGAGGGCGCCGGCGGCGATGTTGGCGATGAAGTGCCGCGACCCGATGAGGAAGATGCCGATGAGGGGGACGACGCTCACCACGGCCCCGGCCATGATCATCCCGTAGTCGGTGGTGTAGACGGAGTTCAGCTGGGCCAGCGCGGTCTGCAGCGTCTGCCGCCCCGGGTTCACCAGGACGACCAGCGGCCAGATGTAGTCGTTCCAGGCCGTCACGAAGGTGAAGATCCCCAGGAACGCGAGCCCGCCGCGCAGCATGGGGATCGCGATCGACCACCAGGTGCGGAAGAACCCGGCCCCGTCCAGGGTGGCCGACTCGACGAGCTCGTCGGGGATCGACGCCTGGGCGAACTGCCGCAGCAGGAAGATGCCGAACGCGTTGGCCGCGCCGGGCACGATGAGGGCCTGGAGCTGACCCATCCAGCCGAGCTCGGACATCAGGACGAAGCTGGGCACGAGGGACAGGTTGCCCGGGACGAGGAACGTCACGAGCAGCACCGCGAACAGCGCGTTGCGGCCGGGGAACCGGTACTTGGCGAACGCGAACGCGGCCAGGGAGTCCAGCAGCACCACGAGCACGGCGAGCGAGCCGGCGACGACGAAGGAGTTCAGCATCGCCCCGAGCAGGTCGATGTTGGAGACGACGTTGCGCAGGTTCTCCAGAAGGTGCGTGCTGGGCAGCAGGTTCGGCGGGTACCCGAAGATCTGCCCGGTGGTGCTGGTCGACATGACGAGCAGCCAGTAGAACGGGAACAGCGACAGCAGGACGCCGACGAGGATGCAGGCGTGCGTGACGACCCGCCCGAGGACCCACTGCCGGCTGCGGCGGGGTTTGACGACGGCGGGACGGTTCCGGGTCGCCCGCGGGGTCCGGGTCAGTTCCGGCGCGCTCACTTCGCCACCTCCTCGGTGCGGCGCGACACCCTCGGGACCGCGTCGCGGTCCCGCAGCAGGCGCCAGTTGATGATGGCGAACACGGCGGCGAGGGCGAACAGGGCCCAGGCGATCGCCGAGCCGTACCCGAAGTCGAGCTGGGAGAACGACTGGTCGTACTGGTAGAGCACGATGGTCATGCCGGCCTCGTCCACCCCGCCGACGGTGCCGTTGCCGTTGGCGGCGCCGAAGAGGATCTGCGGTTCGGTGAACAGCCCGAGGCCGCCGATGGTGGAGGTGATGACGGTGAAGAGGATCACCGGTCGCAGCATGGGGATGGTGACGGAGAAGAAGGTGCGCCAGAAGCCGGCGCCGTCGACCTTGGCCGCGTCGTACAGCTCGTCGGGGACGGCCTGGAGGGCGGCCAGGTAGAGGATCGCGTTGTAGCCGGTCCAGCGCCAGATCACCATCACGGCGATGGTGATCTTGATGCCCCAGGCGGTCGACAGCCAGGCGACGGTGGGCAGGCCCAGGGCGGTCAGGGCCGAGTTGACGATGCCGAAGCTGTCGGAGAACACCGACCCGAAGACGATGGCCATGGCGACCATGCTGGTGACGTTCGGGATGAAGAACGCGACCCGGTAGAAGCCCTTCATCCGGATGTTCTGGTGCAGCAGGAACGCCATGAGCAGCGCCAGGAAGAGCATGGGGACCGTCGAGATCACCCAGATGATCAGGGTGTTCGAGACGGCGTTCCAGAACCGGCTGTCCTGCACGAGGTAGGCGTACTGCTGGAGGCCGACGAACTTGATGTCGCCGATGCCGTCCCAGTCGGTGAACGACAGGTACACCGAGAACAGGATCGGGAACGCGCCGAAGACGAGGAACAGCAGGTAGAACGGTGAGACGGCCGCGTACTGGGGCCAGAACGGCCGGATCCCGCGGCGGTGCACCGCGACGCCGTCGGTGACCGGCCGGGACGCGGTGGGCCGCATCGTGAGCGCCATCAGATGACCCCTCGCTTCTTGAGGACCTTGTCCACGGCCGTGACCGCCTCGTCCCACGCCTGGTCGGGGTCCTTGCCTGCGGACTCCACGACGCGCAGCTGGTCGCGGAACGCTTCGATCTGCTTCTCGTAGGTGCTGATGAACGTCGTCGGGACGTTCTCGGCGGCGGTGCTGAAGAACGCCAGCGGGTCCTGGTCGCCGAAGAACCCGCCGGAGTCGGCCATGCCGGCGTCGAACGCGCCGGGGGCGGAGGGGAACAGCTGGACCTCGTTGTAGGACCGGGCCTGGTTCTCCGGCAGGGTCAGCCAGCGCGCGAAGGCCAGCGCCGCCGCGGGGTCCTTCGACGTCTTGGGGACGGCGAGGAAGGAGCCGCCGGAGTTCCCGGGCAGTCCGGGCTGCTGGGCGATGCGCCACTTCCCGGCGAGGTCGGGGGTGGTGTCGGCGGCGACCTTCATCCACCAGGCGCCCTCGATGTGACCGCCGAGCTTGCCGGAGTTCCAGGCCGCGTTCTGCTCGTTCTCGACCTGGAGGTTGCGGGTCACCTTCGCCCGGACCGCCTTGACCGCGGTGTCCCACGCGGTCCGGATCGCGGAGCCGGGTTCGTGGTAGAGCGGTTTGTCGTCGGCGTCGAAGTACCGTTCGGGGGAGGCGTTGACGTACTGGTTGAAGACCATGACGGCGTTGGCGATGAGGGCGACGTCGCTGGTCTCGCGCAGTTGCTGCCCGAAGGCGATCCAGTCGTCCCAGGTGCGGACGGCGGCCGACACCTCGTCGGGTTCGGACGGCATTCCGGCCGCGGCGAGCAGGTCCGTCCGGTAGAAGAAACCGGTGGGGCCGGTGTCCATCGGGAAGAAGAGGAACCGGCCGCTGGGGGTGCGGCCGAGGTTCCATTTCCACTCGTAGTAGTCGTCCTTGTAGTCCTGCGCGCCGTAGTCGTCGAGGTTGACGAACTGGTCCTCGCTGGGGAAGTACAGCGCGGCGTTGGAGTTCACCGCGGTGATGTCCGGGATGTACGCCTGGGCGGCGAAACCGGTCCGCAGCTTGTTGTCGAACGCGCCGCCGATGACGTCGGCGCGCAGGCGCTTCGTGGTGCCGGGGATGCCGTCGGCGGCCACCTCCAGGAGGCTGGGGGCCATCGAGCGGTTCCAGTACCAGAGCACCAGTTCGCCCGGGTCGCTGGAGATGGAGGTCCCCGAGCCGCAACCGGCCAGTGCGGCCGTCAGGGGGATGCCGGCGGCACCGGCGACCCCGGCGCGCAGGAACGTGCGCCGGGAGTGCGGACGGCCGGGGGAGGCTCCCGGCGGTGACGACGTGACGTGCAATCGGACCAGCCCACTCTCTTCGTCGAGACCTTCGAGCCGTACTTCCGTGAGCGCTCACGGAGTGCTAGGACGGTGCCACCGGCGGAGGTCGCTGTCAAGGCGCGCGATGATGCGTGTCGGACGCCGGGAGGAGCGAGGTCGGGGTGAAGGCAGCAGAGGACGACCGGCAGGGCGATCGGCCGGCCGGCGCCGCGGTGCGTCGCGGGCGCAGGCCCGCGCGGGTCGGGGTGACCATCGAGGACGTCGCCGCGGCCGCGGGGGTGTCGCGGCAGACGGTGACCCGGGCGATGAACGACATGGAGGGCATCAGCGTCGCGACCAAGACCCGCGTCCTGGCCGCCGCCAAGGAGCTGAACTACCGGCCGTCCCGGTTCGGCCGGGGCCTGGCGCGGGCCGCCCACGACACCCTGGGCCTCGTCGTGTCCGACCTCGCCAACCCGTACTACCCCGAGTTCGCCGCCGCCACGGTCCGCTACGCCGGTGAGCTGGGCTGGAACGTCGTGCTCGTCGACACCCTGCACGCCCAGGACGACCTGCGGGTCCTGGGGGACCTGGCCCGGCAGGTCGACGCCGTCATCGGCTACCTCGGGTCCCGCGACCGGTGGGCCGACGCGCTGTCGGGCATGACCGTCGTCGCGATCGACCCGGGGGCCGACGGGCTGCTGCCCGGGACGCACGCCGTCCGGCTCGACCCCCGCGCGGCGCTGCGGGAGGCCGCGGCGCACCTCGCCGCGGCCGGGGTGCGCTCGGTCGTCGTCCTCGACGGGGACCGGGACGCGGTGAGCGACCGCGCTCAGCTCATCGCCGCGGCGCTGCGCGCCCGGGGGCTGGAGGTGGGGTTCGTCCAGGCCGGTGGGCAGGACGTCGAGGCGGCCCGCGCCGCGACCCGGGAACTCATCGCCGGCGGGCTGCCGGACGCGGTGTTCGCCTGGAACGACATCCTCGCCGTGGGGGCGCTGGCCACGTTCACCGAGCACGGCGTGTCCGTGCCCGGCGACGTGCGGCTCGCCGGGATCGACGGGCTCTCCCTCGGGACGTTCGTCACCCCGCAGCTGACGACCCTGGCCGTCGACATGCACGAGGTGGCGCGGCAGGCCGTCGACGTGGCCGTCGAGGCGTTGCGCAGCGCCCCCGACGGCGCCCCGCAGACCCGGCGGGTCGAGCACGCGTTCGTCCCGCGCGGCAGCGCCTGAACCGGCTCACGACGGCGTGCGGCCACCGGTGGGGCGGGCGACGGCGATCGCGACGTCGCGCGGGTCGCGCGGCTGCGCGCCGTCCACTCGGTGGTGATCGAGCGGTAGGCCGGCTCGCGCGCGGCCAGGGTGGGGAGCTCGTGGGACGGGGCGAGTCCGCGGTCGTCGCGCCCAGGGGGACGCCGGCCTCGGCGGCGACCTCGCGGTGGGAGGTCCCGGCGACGCCGGAGCGCGCGATCACCTCCAGGCAGGCGTCGACGATCCGGTCGCGTCGTCGGGGTCGTCGCGACCTCCGAGCCGCGAGCCCGTTGCGTACGCTCGGACCACCGCGATCGTGGATCCCCGCGCCCGCCCCGCGAGCCCCGCGAAAGGCAGACCCCTCGCCGTGTACTCGCTCCTCCTGGCGATCATCTACGTCGCCTTCGTCAGCCTCGGGCTCCCGGACTCCCTCGTCGGGGCCGGCTGGCCGGTCATGCACCGGGACCTCGACGTCCCCGTGGCCTTCGCCGGCATCGTGACCACGATCATCGCCGGCGGCACCATCCTGTCCAGCCTCGCCTCCGAACGGCTCACGCGCCGGTTCGGCGCCGGCCTCGTCACGGCCGTCAGCGTCGGGCTGACCGCGGCCGCCCTCGGGGGTTTCTCGGTCTCCGGCTCGTTCTGGCTGCTGTGCCTGTGGGCCGTGCCCTACGGGCTGGGGGCCGGCGCGGTCGACGCCGCCCTGAACAACTACGTGGCGCTGCACTACGCCGCGCGACACATGAACTGGCTGCACAGCTTCTGGGGACTGGGCGCCTCGATCAGCCCGTTCATCATGAGCTGGGCGATCACCTCCGGCCTGGGCTGGTCCAGCGCCTACCGGGTCATCGGCCTCGTCCAGGCCGTCCTCACGGTCGTGCTGATCGTCAGCCTGCCGCTGTGGGGGAAGGTCAACCCGGTCGCCCCGCCCCGGCAGGCCGGTCCGGCCGACGCCGAACCACCGGGACGCGGCAGCACCCACGTCCCGCTCGCGCAGGCGCTGCGGATCCCCGGCGTCGTGCTGGTCCTGGTCGCCTTCTCCGCCTACTGCGCGCTGGAGAGCACCTCGATCCTGTGGGCCTCGACCTACCTCGTCGCCGACCGTGGGGTCGCCCCCGCCACCGCCGCCGCGTTCGCCTCGCTGTTCCTGCTGGGCATCACCGCCGGACGGTTCCTGGCCGGGTTCTTCGCCGACCGCGCCGGGGACCGGTACCTCATCCGCGGGGGTTTCGCGGCGGTCGCCGTCGGTGTCGTGCTGCTGGTGCTGCCCGTGCGGACCGACGCGCTCGCCCTCGTCGGCCTCGTCGTCGCCGGGCTGGGGTGCGCACCGATCTACCCGGCGATCATCCACTCCACCCCGGTGAACTTCGGGCGAGACAACTCCCAGGCCGTCATCGGCATCCAGATGGCCGCGGCCTACACCGGCTCGACCCTGGCGCCGCCCGCGTTCGGCGTCCTGTCGGCCTGGGCGGGGATGTGGACCTTCCCGCTGTTCCTCGCCGTGCTGGTGGTGCTCGGCCTGCTCATGTCCGAGCGGCTCAACCGGCTCGTCGCCCACCGGGCCCGCGCCGCCCAGCTCGCCGACCGGCCCTGAACCGGGGCCGTCGCGACCCTCAGATCGGGTCGACGAGCCGGTGCAGGAACCGGCGGGTCCGTTCCTCGCGGGGGTCCTCCAGCACCGCCGCGGGCGGGCCCTGCTCGACGATGACGCCGCCGTCGAGGAACAGCACCTGGTCGGCGACCCGCTGCGCGAAGCGCATCTCGTGGGTCACCACGACCATCGTCCAGCCCTCCGCGGCCAGGTCCTTCATGACGGCCAGCACCTCGCCCACGAGCTCGGGGTCCAGCGCCGAGGTGGGTTCGTCGAACAGCACGACCTGCGGCCGGACGGCCAGCGCCCGGGCGATCCCGACGCGCTGCTGCTGCCCGCCGGACAACTGGAACGGGTGCTGGTCGGCCTTCTCCCGCAGCCCCACCCGCTCCAGCAGGGCCAGCCCCTCGGCGCGCGCCTGCTCGCGCGGGCGGCCCTGGACGACGACCGGGCCCTCGATGACGTTCTGCAGGACGGACAGGTGCGGGAAGAGGTTGTGGGACTGGAAGACCATGCCGCTCTGGGCGCGCAGCCGGGTCGCGGCCCGCTGCAACGGCCGGCCGCGCAGCGCGGGGGAGAACTCGACGCCCACGTCGCCGATGCGGACGGTCCCCGCGTCGGGGACCTCCAGGGCGTTCAGCGAGCGCAGCACCGTCGTCTTGCCCGACCCCGACGGGCCGATGAGCACCGTCACCGAACCCGCCGCGGCGGTGACGTCGACGCCGCGCAGGACGTGGTGGTCGCCGAAGGACTTGTGCAGCCCACGGACCTCCAGCAGGGGTTCCGCACCGATCACCTCGCCGGTCACCTCGCCACGAACCTGTTCAGGCGCGTCTCCACGCGGGTCTGACCGAAGGACAGGACGAGGCAGACGATCCAGTAGTAGACCGCCGCGACGCTGTAGAGGGCAAAGAACTCATAGGTGGGAGCGGCGATCTCCTGCGCCTTCCGCAGGAGTTCGACCCCCTGGATGTTCGCGACCAGCGAGGTGTCCTTCACCAGCGAGATGAGGGTGTTCGACAGCGGGGGCACCGCGACCCGGGTCGCCTGCGGCAGCACGATCCGCCGCATGGTCGTCGGGTAGCTCATGCCGATGGTCAGCGCGGCCTCGGTCTGTCCCCGGGGGACGGAGAGGATCGCGGCGCGGATCACCTCCGAGGCGTACCCGCCGACGTTGAGGCTGAGGGCGACGATCGCGCTGGGGAAGGGGTCGATCACCACCCCGAACTCGGGGAGGGCGTAGTAGATGATGAACAGCTGCAACAGCAACGGCGTCCCGCGGATGACCGAGACGTAGAACCGGGCGATCGCCGCCAGGACGCCGATGCTGGACAGCCGCATGAGCGCGACGAGGAGCGCGAGCACGAGACCGACCGCGAAGCTGATCGCCGTGAGCGGGATGGTGCCCCGCACCAGGCCGCTCGCCAGCGGCAGCAGGGAGTCCCGCACCAGGTCCCACGTGCTCTCGTCCACCGCGCCGCCCTCCTCGTCCCGCCCGACCTCAGCCGGCGGCCGGGCCCGAGACGTCCTGGCCGAACCACTTCTGCGAGATCTCGGCGAGCGTCCCGTCGGCGCGCAGCGCGTCGAGCGCGTCGCTGACCTGCTGGGCCGTCTCGGCCTCGTCCTTGCGGAACACGAAGCCCTGCTCGGTCCGGTCGTCGGTCTCGGCGGCGATCTTCACGCCCTTGTCGCCGGAGGTCTTGAGGTAGTCCAGGACGGCGAGCTGGTCGTTGACCGTCACGTCGACGCGGCCCTGCTTGAGCAGGGTCATGGCCTGGGTGAGGCCCTCGACGGCCTCGACCTGCGCGCCCGCCTCGGTGGCGGTCTTCGCCCAGTTGCTCGTGGTGGACTGCGCGGACGTCTTGCCCGCGATGTCGGCCAGCGAGGTCACCGAGGTGTCGTCGGCGCGGGTCACGACGACGCCGGTGGAGACGGTGTACGGGCTGGAGAAGACGTACTTGGCCTCGCGCTCGGCGGTGATCGAGACCTGGTTGGCGATGCCGTCGTAGCGCTTCGCCTCCATGCCCGCGAAGAGGGAGTCCCAGTTGTTCTCGGAGAACTCCACGTCGCGGCCCAGCTGCTCCCCGACGGCCTTCGCGACGTCGATGTCGTAGCCGACGAGCTCGTTGGTCTTCTCGTCGTGGTAGCTGAAGGGGGCGTAGGTGCCCTCGGTGCCGAAGGTCAGGGCCTCCTGCGAGGACCCGGAGGAGCTCCCGCCGCCGCTGGTGCCGGTGTCGCCACCGCCGCAGGCGGCCAGGAGGCCGGTGAGGGCGAGGGCGCTGATCGTGCCGAGGGTCCTGCGACGCATGAGTGGGGTGTCCTCCCGTGGGTGGGGGCCCACCGTGGGCGCCCGGTCCTTGCAGCGACAACCTAGGGGGTGCGCATTCCCGGCGCCCCCCTGCGGCGGGTCGCGCTTCAGGCGGGGACGGTGGACTGCCGGACGACGAGGCGGGTCGGCATCGTCGTGGTGCCGGGGGAGGGGGACCCGGCGACGGCGTCCAGCAGCAGCTCGCCCGCGCGCCGCCCCAGGGCCTCCAGCCCCAGGTTCACGGTCGTCAGCGGCGGCCGGGAGGCCAGGGCGATGACGTCCCAGTCGTCGAAGCCGACGACGGCGACGTCCTCGGGGACCCGGCGCCCGGCGTCGCGCAGGCCGTCGCAGACCCCGCGGGCGATCTGGTCGCTGCCGCAGGTGATCCCGTCGAGATCGGGGTGGCGCCGCAGCAGGAGGTCGGCGGCGAGCCGGCCCCAGCGCTCGCTCCAGTCCCCGTGCAGCGCCGGGCCCACGAGCGCGTCCCCGGCGGTGGTCTCCACGGCGGTGCGGCGCACCTGGGCGGCGTGGTGGTCCTCGGGGCCGGTGACGTGGGCGATCCGGCGGCGGCCGAGGTCGAGCAGGTGCGTGGCGGCGGCGGCGGCACCGCCGGCCTGGTCGACGGTCAGGGAGGTGTCGCGGGGGTCCTGGGAGGGCGTGAACGCGTAGACGACCGGGACGCTCGCCGCCAGCGGGGGGCGCGGGTCGGTGCGGCGGCCGGTGACGATGATGGCGTCGACCCGGCGGGCCTGCAGGGTCCGCAGGTAGTGCTGCTCGCGCAGCGGGTCGTCGCGGCTGTCGCACAGCAGGACGCTCATCTCCCCGGCGCCCAGGGCGTTCTCGGCGCCCAGCATCACCGGGATGGAGAACCGGCCGAAGCTGTCGGTCGTGATGAGCCCGACGGTGTAGCTGCGGCCGGAGGACAGGCCGCGCCCGAGGGGGTCGGGGGTGAACCCGAGCTGCTCGGCCGCGCGGCGGACCCGTTCGCGGGTCTCGGCGCGCAGCTGACCGGTGCCGTTGAGGGCCTTGGAGGCCGTGCCGGGGGACACGCCCGCCAGCGCGGCGACGTCGACGATCCGCACCGGAACGAGGCTTTCCGTCATGTGGGGCTCCTGACTTCCTGGATCCCCGCACGTTACCGCGCTCTTGACGGCGGCGGGGAGTGCTCCTACGGTCGAAGCAGAAAACGTGTTCCGCACGTTCCGGGCACGGCTTCCCGCAGACGACTCGATGGAGAGCTCCATGACCAGCACCACCGCTGGACCCACCGCCCCCACCGCGCCCGCCGCCCCCACCGCGGCGGCGTCCGTCACCCTCCACCCCGTCCCGCTCGGGGCCTCGCGCACCACCTCCGGGTTCTGGTTCGACCGCATGCAGGCCAACCGGCGCCAGGCCATCCGCACCGGCTACGAGAAGCTGGAGAGCGCCGGGAACCTGCGCAACCTGCGGATCGCCGCCGGCGCCGAGGACGGCGAGGCCAAGGGCCCGATCTTCATGGACTCCGACGTCTACAAGTGGCTCGAGGCCGCCGGCTGGGAGCTCGGCCGCGAACCCGACGAGGAGATCCTCGGCTGGATCCGCGAGATCACCGACGTCGTCGCCGCCGCCCAGGCCCCCGACGGCTACCTCGACTCCGTGCAGCAGGTCCGCGGGAAGGGCGAGCGCTACGTCGACCTGCCCTGGAGCCACGAGCACTACTGCGCCGGGCACCTGTTCCAGGCCGCCGTCGCCGTCCACCGCGGCACCGGCGAGACCGGCCTGCTCGACGTCGCCGTCAAGCTCGCCGACCACCTCGTCGCCACCTTCGGCCCCGGGAAGGTCGAGGAGGTCGACGGGCACCCCGTCGTCGAGATGGGCCTGGTGGAGCTGTACCGCGAGACCGGCACGCAGGCCTACCTGGACCTGGCCCGCTGGTTCGTCGACGCCCGCGGCACCGGCATCATCGAGCGCCTGCACGGCAAGGAACCCACCTACTTCTCCGACCGCGTCCCCGTGCGCGAGCAGACCTCGCCGGAGGGGCACGCGGTCCGCGCCGTCTACCTCACCGCCGGCGCCGCCGACGTCGCCGCCGAGACCGGCGACACCGGCCTCCTGGACGCCCTGGCCCGCCAGTGGGAGGGCATGGTCGCCTCCAAGACCTACGTCACCGGCGGCATCGGCTCGCGCTGGGACTGGGAGCAGTTCGGCGACCACTACGAGCTCGGCCCCGAACGCGCCTACGCCGAGACCTGCGCCGCCATCGGCAGCGTGCAGTGGACGTGGCGGATGCTGCTGGCCACCGGCGAGGCCCGCTACGCCGACCTCGTCGAGCGCACCCTCTACAACGCCTTCCTGCCCGGGGTGTCGCTGGCCGGGACGGAGTACTTCTACGTCAACGCCCTCCAGCTGCGCCACGGCGCGTTCGCCGAGGAGGAGCGCAGCGTCGCCCACGGCCGCCGCCCCTGGTTCGACTGCGCCTGCTGCCCGCCGAACATCATGCGGACCCTCTCCAGCCTCGACGCCTACGTCGCCACCAGCTCCGACGAGGGCGTGCAGCTGCACCAGTTCACCACCGGCACCGTCGAGGCCGCCGGGACCGCGCTGTCGGTGACCACGGACTACCCGTGGGACGGCACGGTCCGCGTCGAGGTCACCGCCACCCCCGGCGAGTTCGAGCTCGCGCTGCGCGTCCCGGCCTGGGCCGAGGGCGCGACCGCCACCGTGAACGGCGAGGCCGTCCCCGCCACGGCGGGGGAGTACCTGCGGGTCCGCCGCGCCTTCGCCGTCGGCGACGTCGTGGAACTCGTGCTGCCCATGACGGTCCGCGTCGTCGAGGCCGACCCGCGCGTCGACGCCGCCCGCGGCTGCGTCGTCGTCGAGCGCGGCCCGCTCGTCTACGCCGTCGAGCAGACCGACCTGCCCGCCGACCTGCCCGCCGACGACGTGCGGGTCCGCGTCGCGGAACTGCGCCAGGCGACCGCCGAGCACCGCCCCGACCTGCTGGAGGGGGTCACCGTGCTGCGGCTGCCCGTGCACGCGGCGCTCGCCGCGGCCACCGGCCCGCTGTACCGCCCGGCCGGGGACGAGCCCGCGCCGCAGGCCGCGCAGGAGACCCTGCACGTGCCGGCGATCCCCTACTACGCGTGGGCGAACCGCGACCTGGGCGCCATGCGCGTC
This sequence comes from Kineococcus lubricus, assembly GCF_050871965.1. Classification (NCBI taxonomy): domain Bacteria; kingdom Bacillati; phylum Actinomycetota; class Actinomycetes; order Kineosporiales; family Kineosporiaceae; genus Kineococcus; species Kineococcus lubricus. The sequence goes on along the minus strand of NZ_JBJLSK010000033.1, from coordinate 26,067 downwards.
TGGCTGCCGCGGGCCTGAGGGACCTGACCGACAACCCTGGAGGAGCAGCGATGGAGCTACACCGCAGGAGAGTGCTGGGCCTGGGCGGCCTCGCGGCGCTGGGCGCCGCGCTGACCCCGGCGCTGGTCGGCTGCGCGTCGCAGCTGCCCGAAGCCGACGTCACGGCGGCCGGTTTCGGGGAAGACGCGACCGGGACCGTCCGGTTGTGGTGCCGGGCGGCGACCGTCGTCGCCGTCCGGCAGGTCGTCGACGCGTTCAACGCCTCCCAGGACGAGGTGACCGTCGAGGTCACCCCCGTGCTGGACGGGCAGTACGTCACCAAGCTCGCCACGGCCATCCGCGGCGGGAACGTGCCCGACATCGTCGACATCGACGACATCAACTCGATGCTGTTCATCTACCGGGACTCGTTCACCGACCTCACCCCGCTCGTCGAGCAGCTCGACTTCGCCGACCGCCTCAACCCCGGTCAGCTGGGGCTGGCCACCCGCGACGGCCGCACCTACGGCGTCCCATACATCGCGGACAACTCGGCGCTGTTCTACAACACCGAGCTGTTCGAGAGGGCCGGGCTCGACCCCGCCGAGCACACCCGGGACCTCGACGGGGTGCTGGAGGCCGCCCGCGCCATCGGCGGCCTCGGGGAGGGGACCTACGGGTGGTCGGTGGACGCGAACTCCGCCGGCATCCTCGGCTTCGTCGTCCAGCCGCACATCTGGGCCGCCGACGCCCCGAACATCGTCGGCGAGGTCGGGGAGCAGCGGGGGGCGATCGCGGACAACGACGCCGTCCGCCGCACCTTCGAGTTCTACCGGACGATGTGGGACGAGAAGCTCATGCCGCAGGCCAACTTCTCCGGCGACGGCGCGCGCTGGTGCGCGGACTTCCGCGAGGGCACCGTCGGGATGGTCCCGGCGAACTTCTCCGTCGCCGTCCTCAACGCCGACCCGGAGATGCGGGCCAAGACGGGGGTCGTGCTGATGCCCGGTCCCGACGGCGGCCGGGCCACCTTCGCCGGCGGGGACAACCTCTGCATCCCGCGCGGCGCCCCCAACGCCTCGGCGGCCTGGAAGTTCGTGAAGTTCGCCCTGGACCTGCCGCAGCAGACGAACCTGCCCGCCGGCGGGTACATCCCGGTCCGCTCCGACGCCGCCACCCCGGAGTACCGCGAGGAGTTCCCGCTCGCGGTGGCCCCCCTGGACGGCATCGACGGGGCCTACGCGCCGGTGACGCTGGCCTACAACCTGCTCTTCAACCAGCCGGATTCCCCGTGGATCGCGGCGTTCCGCCGGTCCGTCTTCGACGGTGACCTCGACGGGGCGCTGGAGCAGGGGCAGAAGGACTTCGACCGCATCCTGGAACAGGCGCAGCTGTGACGACTCTGACCAGAACCCCGATCGACCCCCGTCCGAAGTCCCTCACCCACCCCGCGCGCACGGGCTTCCTGCTGACCCTGCCCGCGCTGGCGTTCGTCGTCGTGTTCGTGCTGGTGCCGCTCGCGTTCGCGGTCTACATGTCGCTGACGAACTGGCCCCTCATCGGCTCCTACGAGTTCATCGGGTTCGGCAACTACGCCGCCGTGGCCGGCGACCCGGTGTTCTGGAAGTCCGTCGGCTACACGATCCTCTACACCGCGATCGTCACCCTGCCGATCCTGGTGCTCGGGTACGTGCTGGCCGTCGTCGTCCGCAGCAACCGCCGGTTCTCCACGGTGTTCCGGACGATCTTCTTCCTGCCGTACGTCATCGGCCTCACCACGCTGAGCTTCCTCGCCGTGCTGGAGGCGCAGCCGAGTTCGGGGGCGGTCAACATCGTCCTCGAGGCCCTCGGGATCACCGACGGCACCACGGCCTGGCTGGTCGACGGCCCCCTGGCCACGGCCCTCATCTGCGTGATGATCGTGTGGGCCGTGTCCGGGCTCACGATGGTGCTGCTCATGGGCGGCATGCAGGGCATCCCGCGCGACGTCTACGAGTCCGCCGAGATGGACGGGGCGGGCTGGTGGCAGCGCGAACGCAGCATCACGCTGCCGATGCTGCGCAAGACGATCGCCATGAGCCTGGTGATCTCGGTCATCGGCTCGCTGCTGGCCTTCACCCAGTTCTACGTCCTCACCCGCGGCGGTCCCGGCACCGACACCCAGACCGTCGTCATGTACGTCTACCAGCGCGGTTTCGTCCAGCTGCAGCTCGGCGCGGCCTCGGCGCTGTCGATCGTCCTGGTGCTGGTCATCGGCCTGGTGACCGCCGCCCAGTTCCGGCTGCTGCGCGAGAAGGAGTGACCATGGCCACGATGACGGAACCCGCGACCGCGCCCGCCGAGCAGGTGCGGCCGGGCCGGCGCAGCGAGGCGAACGGGCGGGCCGAGAGCCGCACGAAGGTGACCCTGTACTGGCTGGGCGGGACGCTGGCCGCGCTGGTCTTCCTGGTGCCGCTGGTGTGGTCGGTGCTGCGGTCCTTCCAGAGCAACGACGCGATCGTCGCCACCACCCCGAGCCTGTCGGACCTCATGACGTTCACGGGGGAGAACTTCCGCTCCCTGTTCACCGGCGACGCCGACATCGTCCGCGCCGTCGGGAACAGCCTCGTCGTGGCGGTCAGCACGGCGGTGCTGACCGCGGTGCTGGCGACGCTCGCCGGGTACGGGTTCGGGCGGTTCCGCTTCCGGGGCCGCAACGTCCTGTTCGGCCTGGTCGTGGTGACGATGATGGTGCCGTTCCAGGCGATCATCACCCCGCTGTACCTGCAGATGAACGCCATGGGCCTCACCGACTCCCGGCTCGGGCTGGTGCTGTTCTACTCCACGGTCAACCTGCCGTTCGGGGTGTTCGTCATGCGCAACGCCTTCGAGTCGATCCCCTCCGAGATCGAGGACTCCGCCCGCGTCGACGGCGCCGGAACGATGCGGTCGCTGGTGTCGGTGCTGCGGCCCATGCTCGTCCCGGGCATGGCGACGAGCGCGCTGTACGCGTTCCTGGCCAGCTGGACGGAGTTCCTCGGGGCGCTGACGTTCCTCACCGACGACCGCAAGTACACGCTGCCGCTGTCGCTGGTGAACCTGCAGTCGGGGGCGTACGGGGCGGTGAACTTCGGGTACCTCGTCGCGGGGGCCGTCGTCGCGATGATCCCGTGCGTGATCCTGTACGTGGCGCTGCAGCGGTTCTACGTCGCGGGCCTGGCCTCCGGGGCGGTCAAGGGCTGACCCCCTCCCCGCACCCCCACCTCCACGCCGATCGAGGGAACCCGCGCGGCGATCGAGGACAGAGCGTTCCGGCTGTCCGCGATCGCCGTGCGGGTTTCCTCGATCGCGGTGGCGGTCAGACGAGCACCTCGAAGGAGCGGGGGAGCGGGGCGGTGGCGCCGGCGTCCTGCCAGGCGCGGGCCAGCAGGTGCACGCTGGACCGCAGCGTCGGGGCGTCGGCGCCGAACGGGATCCGCAGGTGCCGCTCGAAGGCGCCGTCGACGCCGAACCGCGGGCCGGCGGTCAGCAGGACGCCGTACCGGCGGGCCGCGACCGCGAGCGCCGAGCTGAGCGCGGCGGGCAGGTGCACCCACAGCGCGAGACCGCCGTCGACGCGGGGGACGTCCCACTCCGGGACGGTGGCCGCGAGCTCGGCGGCGAGGGCGTCGTGCCGCCGCCGCAGTTCGGCGCGGCGGCCGGGCAGGACGTCGTCGAGGCGGGGCAGGCAGCGGGCGACGACGAGCTGCTCCAGGACGGGGGTCCCCAGTTCCCAGGGGGCCCGGTGGGCGGCGAGGTGGCGGACGGTGCGGGCGTCGGCGCGGACCCAGCCGATGCGCAGCCCGCCCCAGAGGGTCTTGGCGACCGAGCCGACGTGCAGGACGTCGCCGGGGAAGGGGGGTGGGACGTCTCCGCCGAAGGCGAGCTCGTTGGTGGTCTCGTCGACGACGAGGCGGGTCCCGTGCCGGCGGGCCAGTTCGACGACGCGGCGGCGCACCGCCGGGGGCATGACGGCTCCGGTGGGGTTCTGGAACCCGGGCATGAGGTAGGCCAGCGAGGGGCGGGTGCGGGTGAAGGCGTCGTCGAGGACGGTCTCGTCCCAGCTGCCGGGCCGGTCGGCGGTGGCGGCGGTGACGGGGACGGCGACGGGCCGGCCGCCGGCGGCGCGGGCGGCGTCGAGGGCGTGCGGGTAGCCGGGGGACTCCACGAGGACGCGGTCGCCGGGGCGCAGGGTGGCCCGGCACAGCAGGCCCACGGCGTGCTGGGCGCCGAGGGTGACGAGGACCTCGTCGGCGGTGGTGGGCAGGCCGCGGGCGGTGTAGCGGTCGGCCACGGCCTGACGCAGCGCGGGGACGCCGAGCAGTTCGTAGCCGTCGCCGGGCAGGTGGGCGCGCAGGTCGGCGGCGGCAGCGTCGACGGCGTCGGCGACGACGGGGGCGGCGGGCAGCACGGCGCGGGTGAGGTCGACGACGGCCAGGTCGGCGGTGGGGTCGGCGGTGGGGTCGGCGGTGGGGGTCGTGCGGTGCGGGGGGTCGGCCGCGGGGCCGGTGGGGGGCAGGGTCAGGACGCTGCCCGACCCGCGGACGCTGTGCAGGTGGTGCTGCTCGCGCAGCCGGGCGTAGGCGGCGGCGACGGTGGTGCGGCTGACGGCCAGGGCGGCGGCGAGCTCGCGCTCGGCCGGCAGGCGGGTGCCGGAGGGGATGCGGCCGTCGAGCAGCAGCAGGGCGATCCGGTCGGCGAGGGCCCGCAGCGCGGGGCCGTCGCCGCGCCACTCGCCGAGGAGCTGCCGCAGGGCGGACGCGGAGAGGGTGGACACCAGTCCACCGTACTCGGATTGGCCCTGTCGGAACCGGGTTGGACTGCGGTCCAATCCCGGGGTGAGAAGTCCACTGCCTGCTGCTCGTCTCGTCCGGCTCCTCGTCGGCCTCGTCCTCTACGGCGTCGCGGAGGGGTTCATGGTCACCGCGCACGTGGGGGTGGGGCCGTGGTCGGTGCTGGCGACGGGGCTGGCGCGCCAGACCGGGGTGGGCATCGGGTGGCTGACCGTCCTGATCGGGGCTGTCGTCCTGCTGCTGTGGATCCCGTTGCGGCAGAAGCCGGGCGTGGGCACGGTCCTCAACGTGCTGATCGTCGGCACGGTCATCGAGGCGACCGTCGACCTGCTGCCGACGCCGGAGCACCTGCTGGTGCGCGTCCCGCTGTTCGCGGCGGGGATGGTGCTGCTGGCGGTGGCCAGCGGTCTCTACCTGGGGGCGGCCCTGGGGCCGGGGCCGCGCGACGGGCTGATGACGGGGCTGCACGCGCGGACGGGCCGGTCGCTAGGGCTGTGCCGCACGGTCGTGGAGGTGTCGGTGCTCGTGCTCGGGTGGCTGTTCGGGGGCAACGTCGGGGTGGGCACGGTGGTGTTCGCGTTCGGGATCGGCCCGCTGGTCGGGTGGGTGGTGCCGCGGCTGGCGGTGGCGCGGCGCGCGCCGGTGGCCGTCCCGGTGGCCCGGTAGCGGCCCGGTAGCGTCCCGGCATGCCGTTCTTCGCCGTGACCTACGCGTACACCCCCGACCTCTCCGCCCGGGACGCGGTGCGCCCGGCCCACCGCGAGTACCTGGCGTCCCTGCCGGAGCTGGTGCTGTCGGGCCCGACCGACGACGACGGGGCGTTCCTGGTGTTCGAGGCGGCCGACGCGGCGGCCGTGGAGGCGTTGCTGGACGCCGACCCGTTCGCGGTGGACGGGCGGGTGATCGGGGGGCGGAAGGTCGTCGGCTGGAACCCGGTGCTGGGGCGCTTGTCCTCCTCGTTGTGATTTCCCCCGCCAGACCACTTGCGCACTTGGAAAGTACTTCGGTAGAACTGGGGCATGACCACAGCTGATCGAGCCCAGGACGACCTCCGTACTGCCGCCGCCGCTGTCGCCGCGGCCCGTCCCGAGAGGTTCCCGCGGTGGGTGCTGCCCGCCACGGTCCTGCCCTACGTCGGCGGGTTCGCGGCGCTCGCCGTCGCCACCTGGACCGGCGGCCTGGCCTGGATCGTCGCCGGGATCACCCTCCTCGTCGCCTTCTTCGCCCTCCTCTTCACCGCGGTCCTGCGCCAGCGGGTGCGGACCCGCCCGCACCGCAGCCGCGCGCAGTGGGTCACCGAGTTCGGCATCCTCGTCGTCGGCGTGCTGCTCTACGTGTTCGGCGACCGGGGCGTGGCCCTGCTCGTCGTCGGCGCCGCGTTCGGCGTGGTGCTGTGGCGCCAGGTGAAGGCGCAGGGCCGGGCGTGAGCGCCGCACCCGAGCCCGCTCTCGACCCCGCCGTCCAGCACCCCACCAAGCTCGCCGTCGTCGCGTTCCTGTCCGGGTGCGTCGACGCCGACTTCAAGACCGTCCGCGACCGGCTGGACCTCAGCGACTCCGCGTTGTCGCGCACCCTGTCCGGCCTGGAGGAGAGCGGTCACGTCAGCGTCCGCAAGGGGTTCGTCGGCAAACGGCCCCGGACGTGGGTCGCGCTGACCGCCGAGGGCCGCCGCAAGCTGGCCGCGCACCTGGCCGCGCTGCAGGCGATCGCGGCCGGGGCGCTGGCTCAGGCCTCCGACCTGCCCGACGGCGACCGGTCCCCCGAGGTGGCGTAGAGGGTCCGCAGGACGTCGGCGATGTCGGGTTCCTCCACCGACAGGTCGCCGACGTCGGCGCACCGGGACACCTGCGCGAGCACCTCGGCGGCCGTCGTCTCCTCCGCCGAGAACGCGTACCGCAGCCGCAGACCGCCCTCGGTGACCCCGAGCAGTTCCGCCCCGGCGACCCGCGCCGGGGGGACCGGCTCGCGCTGGTCCACGACCAGGACGCGGCGGGCCCCGACCCGGCGCACCAGCCCCGGCAGGTCCCCGTCGTAGGCCGCGCGGCCGTGGTCGACGACCAGCACCCGGTCGCACAACCGCTGCACGTCCCCCATGTCGTGCGTCGTCAGCAGCAGCGTCGTCCCGCGCTCGGCCCGCTCGGCGCGCAGGAACCGCCGCAGCCGCTCGCTGGACAGCACGTCCAGGCCGATCGTCGGCTCGTCCAGCAGGAGCAGTTCGGGGGAGTGCAGCAGCGCGGCGGCCACCTCCCCGCGCATGCGCTGGCCCAGCGAGAGCTGCCGGACGGGGGTGGCGAGGAACTCCGACAGGTCCAGGCGCTCGTCGAGGTCGGCCAGCCGCGCCCGCCACGCGCTCGCGGGGAGGTGGTGGATCGCCCCGAGCAGCCGGAACGACTCGTGCAGCGGCAGGTCCCACCACAACTGGCTGCGCTGGCCGAACACCACGCCGATGCGGCGGGCCAGTTCCCGCCGGTGGGTCACCGGGTCCAGCCCGCAGGTGCGGACCGTCCCGCTGGTCGGGACGAGGATCCCCGTGAGGAGTTTCACCGTCGTGGACTTCCCGGCGCCGTTGGCGCCGATGAAACCCACCGACTCCCCGCGCCGGACCCGCAGCGACAACCCGTCGACGGCGCGGACCACCGTGCGCCGCCGCCGGAACCGGCCCGTCCTCTCCCGCACGACGTACTCGCGGACCAGGTCGTCGACCGCCAGCGCGTCCTGGTGGTCGGTCACGAACCGCTCCCCGTGTAGTGCCGGACCCCGGCGCGCCACAGCAGCAGCGCGACGACCCACAGCGCCGCCGCGGCGAGCGGGGAGCACCACCCCAGCCACGCCGGCAGACCCGGCGGTCCCGGTTCCCCCAGCAACGCCAGGACGGGCAGGTAGGCGACGAACGCCGCCGGGACGACGTAGCCGAACAACCAGCGCAACGGCGCCGGGTACAGCGAGGCCGGGTACTGCGCCGCGGTCGCCCCGCCGTAGGTGATCGAGTTCACGGCCTCCCGGCCGTCCAAGAGCCAGAACTGCAGGGCGCCGGCGACGACGAACACCGCGGCGAACACCGCCGTCCCGCCCACGAGCGCGACGGCGAGCAGCGCCGCCGACCGCGCGTCCAGGGCGATCGCGGTGCGGGGCCAGGCGATCGCGAGCACAGCCAGCCCCACGCCGACCCGGCCCAGGCGCTTGAGGGAGACGTCGGCGGTCGCCAGTTGCGTCAGGACCGGCAGCGGCCGCAGCAGGAACGCGTCGAGCGTCCCGGCCCGGACGTGGTCGGGCAGTCGGTCGACGTGGCCGAGCAGGAGGTCGGCGACCGCGAAGCAGACGTTGGCCAGCGCGAACACCAGCGACGCCTCCCACACGTCCAGCCCGCCGAGCGTGCTGGCCCGGGAGAACACGACGTAGATCGTGGCGAACTCGCTGACGCCGATCGCGACGTTCGCGACCAGGTCGGCCGCGAAGGAAGCCCGGTACGACAGCTGCGCCCGCACGCGCGAACCCAGGACCGCCCGGTGCGCGGCCAGGGAGGAACCCCGGTCAGCCACCCTGCACCACCAGCCGCCGCGACCCGGCCGCCAGCAGGACCCGCCCGGCGAGCAGCAGACCCACCAGCCAGCCGGCCTGCACGACGACCGCCCGCGCCGCCTCCGCGCCGCCGAGGCGGCCGGTGAACAGGTCCGCGGGGGTCTGCAGCATCGACGGGAACGGCGTCGCGCGCGCCAGCGCCTCCAGCCAGCCGGGGAACCAGGACACCGGGATCGTCAGCCCCGTCAGGAGGGTCGCGGTGACGGTGTACAGCAGCAGGACCCCGCGGATCTCGGTGAGCCAGAACGCGGTGAGGTTCACCAGGAAGCGCGCCGCGAACGACACCGACACCCCCAGCGCCAGCGCGACCAGCCCCAGCAGGTGCGGCAGGGGTCCGGCGGGCAGGCTCAGCCCGGTCAGCAGCGCCCCGACCAGCAGCGGCGGCAGACCGCGGGGCAGGAGCATGAACGCCGCGCGCCCCAGGTCCTGGGCCCAGGCGGCCAGTTGCGGGTCGACCGGCCGGGCGAGGTCGACGGCGATGTCGCCGGTGCGGACCCGGCGGGCGACCTCGTCGTCGGCGAACACGCCGACCGGTGCCAGCAGGGCCTGGCTGATCCAGGCGAACGTGGCGGCCTGGGTGGCGTCGTACCCCGCGACCACCCCGGCCGAACCCACCGTCCCGGTCAGCACCGCGGCCTTGACGGCGCCGAACACCGAGTTCGTCAGGGCCCCGGCGGCCGTGGCGGCGCGGTACGTCGACCACCTGCGGAACCCCGCCGCGAGGAGGGCGGGGTAGGCGGACACGGCGTTCGACCCTAGCCCTCGTGGGGGCCGGTGGCCAGGGGTTGCGCGGGGCGCGGGGTTCGGATCGTTGGCCCCTCGCTCCCGATCATCGGCAGCGAGGGGCCAACGATCCGGACCCCCGCGAGCGTGGGGTGGGGGTCAGCGCATCAGGGGCGGGTGCAGGGTCGTGGCCCGGCCGCGCCGGAACAGCGCCGCCGGCCGCCCGCCGTCGCGGGTCGTCGTGCGGCCGGTCGGTTCCAGGAACCCCGCCGCGCCGGTGACCTTGCGGTGGAAGTTCCGCGGGTCCAGGGCCGTGCCCCAGACGGCCTCGTAGACCCGGCGGAGTTCGGCGACGGTGAACTCCGGCGGGCAGAAGGCGGTGGCCAGCGGCGTGTACTCCAGTTTCGCGCGGGCCCGTTCCACGGCGTCGGCCAGCAACCGGTCGTGGTCGAAGGCCAGGTGCCGCGCGTCCGCGACGGGGCACCAGCGGGCGTCGGCGGCGTCGGTCCCGGCGTGCGGGACGGGCAGGTCCGGGGCCAGGGCCAGGTAGGAGACCGTCACGACGCGCTGGCGGGGGTCGCGGCCGGGGGTGCCGTAGCTGCCCACCTGCTCGAGGTGGACCGAACCGCGGGGGAGCCCGGTCTCCTCGGCCAGTTCCCGGGCGGCGGCCTCGGGCAGGTCCTCGTCGGGCCGGACGAAGCCGCCGGGCAGGGCCCACCGGCCGGCGAAGGGTTCCTCGCCGCGTTCGACGAGCAGCACCGACAGGGCCCCGCCGCGCACGGTCAGGACGACGAGGTCGACGGTCACGGCGGTGACGGGGTGGCTCACCCGGTCAGCCTACCCACTTGTCGTCGGCTTGACGACAAGTGGGTCCAGGGGGTTATCGTCAGGAAGACGACAACCACTCGACCTGGAGGACCCCGTGGCCGACATCAGCAAGCGCCTCTTCGCCCGCCACCTGCGCAGCACCCCCACCACCCACGTCATCCACCACCGCCGCGGCAGGCTCGCCCACCGCGGCACCGGCCAGGCGTTCTGGTTCCGTCCCCTGAACGCCACCCTGTCCGAGCTGCCCGTCGACGACCGCGAGCTCCCGCTCGTCCTGCACGCCCGCACCGCCGACTTCGTCGACGTCACCGTCCAGGCCACCGTCACCTTCCGCATCGAGGACCCCGACCTCACCGCCACCCGCGTCGACTTCTCCCTCGACCCCGCCACCGGCCGCTGGCGCGCCGCCCCCCTCCAGCAGCTCGCCGGGCTGCTCACCGAGACCGCCCAGCAGCACGTCCTCGACGTCGTCGCCGGGCTGCCCCTGCTGCGGGTCCTCGCCGAGGGCGTCACCCTCACCCGCGAGCGCATCACCAGCGGCCTGCTCGCCGACAGCCGCCTCGCCCAGACCGGCCTCGCCCTCGTCGACGCCCGCGTCGTCGCCGTCCGCCCCGCCCCCGACGTCGAGAAGGCCCTCGGCACCCCCACCCGCGAACGCCTGCAGACCGAGGCCGACGGGGCCACCGCCCAGCGCCGCGCCCTCGCCGTCGAACGCGAACGCACCATCAGCGAGAACGAGCTCCAGAGCCAGATCGAACTCGCCCGCCGCGAGGAGGAGCTCGTCGCCCAGCGCGGCGCCAACCAGCGGCGCGAGGCCACCGAGGCCGCCGCCGCCGACGCCACCCGCACCACCGCCGAGGCCGAGCGCGCCGAACGCCTCGCCCAGGCCCGCGCCGCCGCCCGCCGCGTCGAGGGCGAAGCCGACGCCGCCGCCGAGGCCGCCCGGATGGCCGCCGTCGCCGGCACCCCGCCGGAGGTCCTGCTCGCCCTCACGCTCAAGGAGTTCGCCGGGCAGCTGCCCGACGTCGGCACCCTCGTCCTGACCCCCGACGTCCTCACCGGGGCGCTGACGAAGCTGGTCCGGCCGTGAGCCTGGCGCCCCGGGCGGTGCTCGTCCACCGCCGCACCGCCTACGCCGAGACCGTCGCCCGGCACGGCACCCCCGGAGCCGCCGACTTCTTCCTGCGCGGACGCGGACGGTCCCTGGCCGAGCTGGCCGAGGCCGACGAGCAGCAGCGCGCCGCGCTCGCCGCCGTCGCCGCCGCCGTCCCCGCCGACTGGCGCACCGGGACCGTCGAGCGGGCCGAGCTGCCGCGGTTCCTGTTCGCCCCCGAGGACGTCGTCGTGGTCGTCGGGCAGGACGGCCTCGTCGCCAACGCCGCCAAGCACTTGTCCGGCCAGTGCGTCGTGGGGATCGACCCCGCCCCCGGCCGCAACGCCGGGGTCCTCGTGCCCCACCGGGCCGCCGACGCCGCGGACCTGCTGCGGCGCAGCGTGTCCGGCGCACCCCGCGAGCTGCGCACCATGGTGCGGGCCAGCACCGACGACGGCCAGGAGCTGCACGCCCTCAACGAGGTGTTCATCGGCCACCGCTCCCACCAGACCGCCCGGTACGTCCTGCGCTGCGCCGGCCGCCGCGAGGAGCAGGCCTCCAGCGGGGTCGTCGTCGGCACCGGGACCGGCGCCACCGGGTGGCTGGCGTCCCTGGCCCGCGGCCGGGCCGCGTCCCCGCCCGCGCCCACCGCGACCGACCCCGCCCTGGCCTGGTTCGTCCGCGAGGCCTGGCCCTCGCGCACCACCGGCGCCGACCTCACCTCCGGCTCGCTGAGCGAGGACCCGCTCACCGTCGAGGTCCTGTCCGACGAGCTCGTCGTCTTCGGCGACGGGCTGGAGGAGGACCGCCTCACCCTCAGCCGCGGGCAGCGGCTGCACGTCGACGTCAGCCCCCGCCGGCTGGCGTTGCTGCGCTGAACGTGCCGGCCGCACGCCGGACCGTGCCCGAGCACCCCCCGCGCGGCGGCACACTGAACGGGTGACGCTGATCGACGACCACCACGCGACCACCGCTGCCGCCGACGGCGGGACCACCGCAGCGGACCTCGTGGCCGCACTCACCGCCGCGCTCGGCACCGACCCGGCCTCTGGCGTCGTGGACGCCTCCACCCGCCGCCGGGCCGAGTACACCACCGACGCCTCCAACTACCGCGTGGTGCCGCAGGTCGTCGTCTTCCCCCGTACCGTCGAGGACGTCGAAGCGGTCTGGGTCGTGTGCCGCCGCCTCGGCGTCCCCCTCACCTCCCGCGGCGCCGGGACGTCCGTGGCGGGCAACGCCATCGGCCCCGGCGTCGTCCTGGACTTCTCCCGCCACCTCAACCGCGTCCTGGAGATCGACCCCGAGTCGATGACGGCGTTGATCGAACCCGGCGTGATCCTCGACGACCTCCAGCGCCAGGCCGCGCCGCGCGGCCTGCGCTTCGGGCCCGACCCCTCCACCCACGCCCGCTGCACCGTCGGCGGCATGATCGGCAACGACGCCTGCGGCTCGCACGCCCTCGCCTACGGCCGCACCTCCCACAACGTCGTCGCCCTCGAGGTCCTCGACGGCCACGGCCGCCGCTACTGGACCGACGACCCGCCCGCGGACCTGCTCGCCGAGCTGCGCGCCGTCGCCTCCCGCCACCTGGCCACCATCCGCACCGGCTTCGGCACCTTCGGCCGCCAGGTCTCCGGCTACGCCCTGGAACACCTGCTGCCCGAGACCGGCGGCCCCACCGGCACCGCCCTCGCGCGCCTGCTCACCGGCTCCGAGGGCACCCTGGCCACCATCCTGCGCGCCCGCGTGCGGCTGGTCCGCCAGTCCCCGGCCACCACGTTCGTCGTCCTGGGCTACCCCTCGATGCACGAGGCCGCCGACGCCACCCCCGCCCTCCTGGAGCACGCCCCGCTGGCCGTGGAGGGCATCGACCGCCGCCTCGCCGACATCGTCGTGCGCCGCGGCGGGTCCGTCGAGGGCCTGCCCGGCGGCGACGGGTGGCTGTTCGTCGAGATGGGCGGGGAGACCCCCGAGGAGTCCCTGGCCGCCGCCCGCGCGATGGTCGCCGACTCCCGCGCCCTCGACTCCGTGATCATCCCCACCGCCGCCGAGGCCCGGGCCCTGTGGCGCATCCGCGAGGACGGCGCCGGCCTGGCCGGGCGCTCCCCCGAGGGCCAGCCCGCCTGGCCCGGCTGGGAGGACGCCGCCGTCCCGCCCGCCAAGCTGGGGGAGTACCTGCGCGAGTTCGACGCCCTCATGGCCTCCCACGGCGTCGACGGCCTGGCCTACGGCCACTTCGGCGACGGCTGCATCCACGTCCGCATCGACTTCCCCCTCTACGAGGACGGCGGTGGGCAGAAGGCGAAGGACTTCCTCGAGGACGCCGCCCGCCTCGTCGCCCGGCACGGCGGGTCCCTGTCCGGCGAGCACGGCGACGGCCGCGCCCGCGGCGGCCTGCTGCCCCTCATGTACGACGCCGAGTCCATCACCGCGTTCGAGGAGGTCAAGCGCGCCTTCGACCCCGCCGACCTGCTGAACCCCGGGATCATCGTCCGGCCCGCCGACGTCGCCGACGACCTGCGCGTCCCCGCCGCCCGCACCGCCCACGCCCTCGGGATGCCGCTCAAGTTCGCGTACTCGAAGGACGAGGGCGACCTCACCCGCGCCGTCCACCGCTGCGTCGGCGTCGGCAAGTGCCGCGCCGACTCCGGCGGCGTCATGTGCCCCTCCTACCTGGCGACCGGCGACGAGAAGGACTCCACCCGAGGCCGCGCCCGGCTGCTGCAGGAGATGGCGAACGGCACCCTCGTCACCGACGGCTGGCGCTCGCAGGAGGTCAAGGACGTCCTCGACCTGTGCCTGTCCTGCAAGGGGTGCAGCGCCGACTGCCCCGCCGGCGTGGACATGCCGACGTACAAGGCGGAGTTCCTCGACAAGTTCTACGCGGGCCGGTTGCGGCCGATGAACCACTACCTGCTGGGCTGGTTGCCGCGCTGGTCGAAGATCGCCACGACCACCCCCGTGCTGACGAAGCTGGTGAACGCGCTGACGTCGGTCCCCGCGCTGGCCTGGACGGCCCGGGCCCTGGGCGGCGTGGACCAGAACCGCCCGCTGCCGCAGTTCGCGGTCGAGACGTTCCGCGACTGGTTCGCGAAGCGTCCCGTGCGCGAGGGCCGGCCGGTGCTGCTGTGGGTCGACTCCTTCACCGAGCACTTCTCGCCCGAGGTCGGCCGGGCCGCGGTGAAGCTCCTGGAACACCTCGGGTACCAGGTGCGGATCACCGAGCAGCAGGTGTGCTGCGGGCTGACGTGGGTCTCCACCGGCCAGCTCGACGGGGCCAAGCGGCAGCTGCGGGCCTCCCTGGACGCGCTGGGGAACTCCCAGGTCCCCGTCGTCGGGCTGGAACCCTCCTGCACCGCCCTGCTGCGCGACGACGCGGCCGAACTGCTGCCCGACGACCCGCGCGCGCACGCCCTGGAGCACCGGGTGAAGACGCTGGCCGAGCTCATCGCGGCCGACCACCCCGACTGGACGCCGCCGCAGATCGACCCCGACGGCCCGGTGAAGGCGGTCGTGCAGCCGCACTGCCACCAGCACGCCGTGATGGGGTTCGCCGCCGACGCGGCGCTGCTGGCCAAGGCCGGGGTCGACGCGAAGGTCCTGTCCGGCTGCTGCGGGCTGGCCGGGAACTTCGGGGCCGAGGCCGGTCACCACGAGGTGTCGGTGAAGGTCGCCGAGCACGCCCTGCTGCCGGCGCTGCGCGAGCGCGGCGACGCCGTCGTCGTGGCCGACGGGTACTCCTGCCGGACGCAGTCGGACAACCTCGCCGGGGTGCGGCCCATGCACCTGGCCGAACTGCTCGCCGACGCCCTGCCCGAGGAGCAGCCCGAGGTGCGGCCCGACCGCTGAGTCCGGCGCCCCCGGCGGGTCCACCCGTCATGAGCCGAGTCGTCTGCCACCAGTCCCTCTCCCTCGACGGGTTCTCCGCCGGGCCGGGCCAGTCCCTCGAGCACCCCGTGGGGACCGGCGACGTCGGGCGGCTGCACGCGTGGATGTTCCGCGCCGACGAGCCCGGCCACGACGCCGACGCCGCGCTGCGCGCCGAGCTGCTGCGGCCGATCGGCGCGGTCGTCATGGGCCGCAACATGTTCGGGCCCGTCCGGGGGGAGTGGCCGGACGAGTCCTGGCGCGGCTGGTGGGGTGAGGAACCGCCCTACCACGCGCCGGTGTTCGTCCTCACCCACCACCGGCGGCCGCCGCTGACCACCACGGGCACGACGTTCCACTTCGTCACCGGCGGGTTCGGCGAGGCGTTCGCCCGGGCCCGGGAGGCGGCCGGGGAGCAGGACGTCCGGATCGCCGGGGGAGCGTCCACCGTCCGGCAGGCCCTGGCCGCCGGGGTCGTCGACGAACTGCTCCTGGACGTCGCGCCGTTCCTGCTCGGGGCCGGGGAGCGGCTGCTCGACGGGGTCACGGAGTTCCCGTTCACCCCCGTCGAGGTCGTCCACTCCCCGCTGGCCACCCACGTCCGCTACACCCGCTGACCGCCCACCCTCCCGTTCCTCCCCCTCCGCGATCAAGGACAGAACCACGCCGATCAAGGAGAACCTCTGTTCAGCACGACGGTTCTCCTCGATCGCGGGGGCTGGCGGGCGGGGGCCGGGCGCCGCGCGAGGAGAACGGGCGGTCAGCTGCGTCGCCGCCGCGGCCGGGTGCGCGCTGGCGCTGGTGCTCACCGCCCCGGCGCTGGTGGCACCGGCCCGGCACCCGCGACCGCGTCCTGTTCTGCCTCGCGCACGTCCACCCCCACGTCCTGGCCGCCCGCACCGACGACGTCCCGTGGGTGGCGGCGTGCGCGCTGCGCGCCACGGCCGTCGCGGGCGCTCTCCTCGTGGCTGCGTCCCCGCCGGCGCTGCGCCGTCCGGTCGCGTACGGCGTCACGACGCTCGCCGTCGCCGGGGTGGTCGCGGCGGGCGGGATCCCCACCGCCCTGAGCTGGTTCGCCCCCGTGCACCTCGTGGAGCTCCTGCTCGCGCACCTCCTCGCCGGCGGCGACCACCCCGCGCCCGACCGCGCGGCGTGACACCGGACGGGTTCCGGCCCCGCTCACGCCCGCCGGACGGCGAGGTCCACGAGGAGGTGCGTGTCGCGGCGGTCCGGGCCGGTGCGGAACCGCTTCGGCGCCCGGTGCACGTCCCGCAGTCCCGCGCTCCCCTCGACGGGGCGCCGGTCGTCGGCGGGACCGGTCGTCGCCCGGTCCACGACCCGGACCCGCACCGGGAAACCCGTGGCGGGGACCGCGCCGGGGGACGGTTCGACGGTGGCGCGTCGGACGTCCGGCCCGAGTTCGGCCGGGACCGGCCCGTCCCGCAGGAACCACGTCACGTCCTCGCCGACGGCGGGACGGACCCGGTGCGGGAGTTCCCGCAGGGGGACCAGCACGGTGAGGAGGAGGAACGAGCGGAGGCTGACCGGGGTCAGCTCGGTGTGGCGATGCACTGAGAAGACCCGCGCACTCGACAGGTCCGGGGGACGAAGCCCCCGGGCGCGGGTTCACCGTGGGCCGGACCGTACACGGCGTCGGCGTCACCGCGCCACCGTGGACCTCGCGCACCGCGAGCCCGGCCCGTCGGGACGCCGATCGGACCCGTTGCGGCGCAACGCCTGCGAGGAGATCCGAACCGCTCGCACCCGCAGCGGGGCGCCCCCTCGACGGGCACCGGCGTGCCCCCGGCGGTCGGGTCGTCGTCACGGTCGCCGCTCGCGACGACCCGCCCGGCCGCCGGCCCGGGTGGGCCCCGGGGAGGTCGCGGGTAGGTTCGGCCCGTGTCCGAGACCTCCCAGCTCCTGGCCGCCATCGCCGGCACCGGCCGCGACGCCGTGCGGGGCGGGTACTCGCGCCCCGTGTTCGCCCCCGCCGAACGCGAACTCCTCGACTGGTGCTGCGCGGAACTGCGCCGTCGCGGCCTGGAACCGGAGACCGACCGCAACGGTGTCGTGTGGGCGTGGTGGAACCCCGGCGGTGCGCCGCTGACCGGGGCCGTCGTCACCGGCAGCCACCTCGACTCCGTGCCCGGCGGCGGGGCGTTCGACGGTCCGCTCGGCGTCGCGTCCGCCCTGCGCGCGGTGGACCTGCTGCGCCAGCGGGGGGTCGAACCCGCCAGGCCCCTGGGCCTGGCGGTGTTCCCCGAGGAGGAGGGTTCCCGGTTCGGGGTGGCCTGCCTGGGGTCCCGGCTGCTCACCGGCGCGATCAGCCCCGAGCGGGCCCTCGCGCTGACCGACCCCGACGGCAACACCTTCGCCGACGTCGCCCGGGCCGCGGGGCTCGACCCCGCCGGGTTCGGCCGCGACGACGAGGCGCTGGCCCGCATCGGGCAGTTCGTGGAGCTGCACGTCGAGCAGGGCCGCGGGCTCGTCGACCTCGGCGCCCCCGTCGCGGTCGCCGGGTCGATCCTCGGTCACGGCCGCTGGCGGTTCACCGTCCACGGGCAGGGCAACCACGCCGGGACGACGCTGCTCGAGGACCGCCGCGACCCGCTGCTGGCCGCGTCCCGGATCGTCGTCGCCGCCCGCGAGGTCGCCGCCGGGCACCCGGGGACCCGCGCCACCGTCGGGCGGTTCCAGCCCGTCCCCGGCGGCACCAACGTCATCGCCTCCCGCGTCGACCTGTGGCTCGACGTGCGGCACGCGCAGGACGCCGTGACCGCCGCGGTCGTCGCCGAGGTCTCCCGCCGCGCCGCCGAGCTCGCCGCGGGGGAGGGCTGCACCGTGGAGGTCCGCGAGGAGTCCCTCAGCCCCACCGTCGAGTTCGACCCGGCGCTCGCGCGGCGGCTGCGGGCCGTCCTGCCGGCCGCGCCGCTGCTGCCGACCGGCGCCGGGCACGACGCGGGGGTCCTCGCCGCGCACGTGCCCACCGCGATGCTGTTCACGCGCAACCCCACCGGCGTCTCGCACTCCCCGGAGGAGCACTGCACCGACGAGGACGCCGAACTCGGTTCGGTCGCCCTCGCCGACGTCCTGCAGGACCTGCTGCTCAGCCCAGCGTGACCGACCGCGCCAGGTCGGCGCGCGGGTCCTCGCCCCCACCGGGCTCGTCACCCAGCGCGTTCAGGGTCAGGGTGAACCGCGACCCGCCGCCGCGGGCCGGCTGGTAGGTCAGGTCCCCGCCGCCGGCGTTGATGAGGGTGCGGGCGATGAACAACCCCAGGCCGGTGCCCTTCTTCTCCACCGCGACGCCGGTGGTGGCGCGGGCGAACCGGTCGAACAGGTGCGGCACGAACGCCTCCGGGACCCCCTCACCGGCGTCGACGACGTCGAGGGCGACGTGCTCGCCGCGGTGGCGGGCGGCCACCCGCACCGGCGCCGCCCCGTACTTGAAGGCGTTGCCGAGCAGGTTGGCGAGGACCTGCTCCAGGTGCCCGCGGTCGGCCAGCACCGTGAGGTCACCGACGGCGCTGGTGTCGACCGCGTCGGCGTCGTGGCCGAGCCGGTCCACGACGTCGGCGACCAGCGCCGGCAGGTGGACCCGGGTGGTGCGCGGGGTCGGGGTGCCCTCGTCCAGCTGCGCCATCGTCAGGATGTCGCCCAGCAGGTCGTCGGCCCAGCGGCCCGCCTTCTGGATGCGCCCCAGGTACTGCCGCTTGTCGTCCTCCGACAGCACCTGCCAGTCGTCCAGCAGCAGCTCGGCGAACCCGACGGTGCTCGCCAGCGGCTGGCGCAGGTCGTGGCTCAGGGTCGCCACCAGGTCGTCCTTGAGGCGGTTGGCCTCCCGCAGCTGCTCGTTGGAGGCGACCAGCGCGGCCTGGGCCCGCATCCGCTCCGACAGGTCCCGCACCAGGGTGAGGGTGGCGCGGCCGCCGGCGTCGGGCAGCGCGACGGTCGTCACCTCCACCGGCACGGTCGTCCCGTCGGCGCGGCGCAGGGCCGTCACCAGCGGGGCGGTGGTCGCCACCCGGCCGGGGGTGAACTCCCGGCGCGCGAGCCACGCCTCCTGCTCGGCCTCGGGGACCAGCAGCAGGGACGTGGGCAGCGCCAGCAGACCCGGGGTGCGGCGGCCGGTCAGGCGGGCCATGGCCTCGTTGACGTAGGTGATCTGCTCCTCGTGCTCGACCAAGACCCCCTCGCCGAGGTCGCTCAGGGCGCGCAGCAGCCGGGTGGAGACGTCGCGCTGGCGGCGGACGTCGTCCTCGGCGCTGACGCGGTCGCTGACGTCGATGACCTGGTTGGCCAGGTACAGCGGCTGCCCGTCGGCGTCGCGGACCACCGAGGTGGAGACCTGGGTGTGCACGACGTGGCCGTCGCGGTGCAGGTGCCGCACCTGCCCGCCCACCCCGGCGGCGCCCGCGACCGCACCGGCGGTGAGGAGGTCGCGCACCACCTCCCGGCCCTCGCCCCGGTCCGTCGGGTGCACGTGCCGGCCCCAGCCCTGGCCCACCAGGTCGGCGGGCTCGTAGCCGAGCATCGCGGCGGCGGCGGGGTTCACGCGCAGCACGACGCCGGTCAGGTCCAGGTGGATGTTGCCGACCATCGACGCCTCGAACGCGGCCTCCAGCTGGCCGGCCTGCTCGGCAGCGCTGCGCCGGGCGGACTCCAGGTCGCGGCGCAGGGCGCGGTCGGCGGTGACGTCGGTCATCGCCACCACGGCACCCAGCGCGCCGCCGTCGGCGCCGCTCATGCGCCGGCCCGAGCAGGTCACCGTCAGCGCGGGACGCCCGGTCGGGGCGATGACGATCTCCGCGCCCGTCACGTCGCCCTCGCGCAGCGCCCGGTGCAGCGGGACGTCCTCCAGGGTCAGCGGGCGGGTGCCGTCGGGGCCGAACAGGGCGTAGCTGCCGGCGTGGTCGGCGGGGTCCATCGACGCGTCGGCGTCCAGGCCGTGCCACTGCCGCGCGGCGCGGTTGAACATCGTCAGCCGGCCCTGCGCGTCGGCCACGACGATCCCCACCTCCACCGTGTCCAGCACGGTCCGGGCCAGCTCCCCGCGGGCCTCGGCCTCGGCCCGCGCCTCCTGCGCCAGCGCACGCTGCTCGGCGGCCTCCCGCGCCAGCTGACGGCTGTGCTCGGCCGAGGCGGTCATCCGGGCCAGCAGCACGTCGCGCTCGTCGCGGCCCATCGCCATCGCCAGGCCCAGCACGCCCAGCACGACCACGTACAGCTGCACGACGATGGCGCGGGTGGCGTCGTCGACGATCATCGCGAAGGGACCGTGCCCGCCCAGGGTCAGCAGCACGGCCACCACACCCATCGCCAGGTCGTGCACCAGGACGATGGTCGTGTCGAAGCGCAGCGCCACCCACGCCGACAGCGCCACCAGGGGGAACGCCACCGGCAGGCCGTCGTAGTAGCCGAAGGTCAGCACGTAGGCCAGCACCGAGCAGCCCACCGCCGCGACCAGCTCGACCAGCCGCCAGCTCCGCGGCCAGCGCACCGGGAGCGCCACGGGCGCGCCGCCGTCGGTGCGGCGAGCGGTGAGCAGGCAGCCGATGCGGAAGCAGACGGCGGCGATGAGCAGGATGCTGGCGGTGTTGCGGGTCATCCACACCAGCGCCGCCACCCACGACCACTGCCCGGTCAGCGCCCACAGGGCCGTCGGGCCCAGCAGGGCGCTCGCGCCGGTCGCCAGGAACGCGGCCGTCAGCAGGCGCATCAGCTGCGTGAGGCCGGTCAGCGGCTGGTCCCCGCCGGCGCCCCACGCCTGCGGGCACCAGCGGGTGAACAGCACCTCGAACGTGAGGACCTGGGCGACGTTGGCGGCCGCGAAGCACACCGCCAGCGCCGGGTCCAGGCCCGTGAGGGCGTTCAGCGCGAACGTCGTGATCACCAGCAGCGCCAGGTCCAGCCCCCGGGTGCGGGCCGTCCGCTGCGCGGCGAACCACACCACCGCCACCCCCGCCGCGGGCCACACCAGGCTCATGCTGGTGCCGTCCATCACGGTCTGCCGGCCCAGGAGCATCGCGACGCAGAAGGCGAGGGCGAAGGCGAGGCTGCGCAGCACCGCACCCGGCGTCGGCCGGGTCGACGGGGCGCCGCTGCCGCGGACCGCACCGTCGCGCCGCGGGGAGACACCAGACGTGGCCACGGGTTTCCTCCTGCGTTCCAGGCGCCACCGGAGGGGGGACCGGTGGTCTCCTCAGGGGATCGGCGCGCTCACCGCTGGGCTGAAGGGGTGAGCGCGCGGTCGTCGTGCACGACGGTGGCGTCGCGCCCGCCCTGCTTGCCGCGGTACAGCGCCTCGTCGGCCCGGGCGACGACCTCCTCGACCCGCAGCCCCGGCTGCCACGACGCGAGGCCGATCGTGCAGCTCTGCCCGCGCGGCACGGCCGCCCGGATCCGGTCGGCCACGACCACCGCGTCGGCCGCCGTGCACCCGGGCAGGGCCACGACGAACTCCTCCCCGCCCCAGCGGGCCAGCGTGTCGACCTCCCGCAGGCAGTCGCGGGCGGCGGCGGCGAACTCGCGCAGCAGCGCGTCCCCGCCGAGGTGGCCGTGGGTGTCGTTGTACGCCTTGAAGTGGTCGAGGTCGATGATCGCCAGCGTCAGGGGGTCCCCCGTGCGGGTCGCGCGGGAGACCTCGCTGCCGATCGCCTCGTCCCAGCGGCGCCGGTTCGCCAGGCCCGTGAGGGCGTCGCGGTCGGCGGCCTGGGCGAGCCGCTGCAGCAGCTCGGCCCGCTCGGCGGCGTGGGCCAGCTCACCCGACAGCGTCTGCAGCACCGGCCGGACGTCCTCGGGCAGCGACGGCTGCGGGGTGCGCCAGAACACGCCCAGCACCCCGACCGTGCGCTGCCCGGACAGCACCACGGGGTACCAGGCCCCGGACACGACCCCGCTGGCGTCGACGAGGGCCTGGGACGCCCGGGGGTCGGTCTTCATGTCGGCGACGAACACCGGCGTCGAGCTGGTGAAGGTGGTCGCCGCCAGCGACGGCTCGCGCAGGTCGTAGGTGACGTCCTCGGCCGGGTACCCCGACGCGGCGACGGCTCGCAGCACGCCGTCCTCGCCGTCGGGGCCGCCTCGGCCGGGGCGCAGCAGGTACGCGGCGTCGGCCCCGGTCAGGTCCCGCAGCCAGCCGCAGATGATCTCCTGCGGGTCCTCGGCCGAGGCCAGGGCGCGGGAGGCGTCGGCCAGGGCCTGCACCCGCCGGCTGTGCTCGGCGAGCGCCGCGTGCGCCCGGGCCAGCGCCTGCTCGCGCTGCCGGGCGTGGGTGACGTCGTTGAGCGCGACGACCGCGCCGAGCACGCTGCCGTCGACGCGGTGCATCGCGCGGCCCGAGCACACCAGCACCCGGTCGGGCTGCCCGGCGGCGGTCAGGACGACCTCGACGCCGTCCACGGCCTCCTCGCGCAGGGCCCGCACCCACGGCAGCTCCTCGGCGCCCAGCGCGGTGCCGTCGGCGGCGAGGAAGGTGGCGGTGGCCGGGGTGGCGCCCTGCCACTGGCGCACGGCCCGGTTGGTGGAGCTGACCTGCCCCTGCTCGTCGACGACGACCAGGCCGACGTCGATGGTGTCGGCGACGACCTCGCTCAGCTCCCAGCGCTCCTCGGCCTCGCCCATCACCAGGACCGCCAGCTCCCGGGCCTCGGCGGCCTGCTCGCTCTGCTCGGCGGCGCGGCGGACCTCCCGGCGCCGTTCGATGAGGGTGACGAGGACCCCGGCGAGGTCGCGCAGGACGCCGAGCTGCCGGTCGGTGAGGGTGCCGGGGACGGTGTCGAACACGCACAGCGACCCGAGGGCGTGGCCGGCGGGGCTGGTGATCGGGGCGGAGGCGTAGCAGCGCACCCGGCCCAGGCGCCCGTCCACCCAGGGGTTGCGGGCGAACCGCTCGTCGAGGGAGGCGTCGGGGACGTGGACGACCTCGCCGTCGAGGAAGTGCAGGTCGCACAGGGAGTCCTCGCGGGCGGTGCCCCGCCCCTCGAAGCCCACGGCGGTGGGCTGGTGCTGGCGGTCCTCGTCGATGACGTTCAGCGACGCGTACGGGACGCCGGCGACCGCGGCCGCGGCGCGCACCACGGCCGACACCTCGTCGTCGGCGGCGGTGTCCAGCAGGCGGTACTCGTGCAGGTCGACCAGCCGCGCCGCCTCGGCGCCGGTGACGTCGGTGGGCACGACGAACGGGGGCGGGACCGGGCCGGCCTGCGGTTCCTGCTGCTCCTGCTCCTCCTGCGCGGTCGCCCGGGCCAGGGCGAGCCAGTCATCCCTGTTCACCTCAGCCCCATCGGCCCGACGGGCCCCGACCTTGAACGGCGGGGCCGTGGTCCGGGGTGCGCGGGCCGTCGTCGTGGGCGGTGGTCGCCGGGAACCCCGGCCGCGGTGCCCTCACCGGTGTCCCCGCGTCGCTCGTCCGGCCGGCACGCCGGTCCCGGGGGGCGCGACGGCCCCCCGGGCGCCGCTCAGCTGGGGGAAGGGTTCGTGCCCTGGGCCGCCTCGCGCAGCGCGGGCAGCAGGTCGCTCTCGGCGGCCCGGAGGAACTGCTCCTGGTGCTCCCCGCCGATCTGCACGAGGGCCAGGTCGGTGAACCCGGCCTCGAAGTACTTCGAGGCGGCCTCCACGACGGCCTCCACGTCGTTCCCGCAGGGGATCTGCGCGGCGACGTCCTCGGGCCGGACGAACTGGGTGGCGCCGGCGAACCCGGCCGTGGTCGGCAGGTCCGCGTTCACCTTCCACCCCCCGGCGAACCAGCGGAACTGCTCGTGGGCGCGCGCGACCGCGGCGTCCCGGTCGGCGTCCCAGCTCACCGGCATCTGCCCGATCTTGCGGCTCGGGCGCTGACCGGGTTCGCGGGCGGCGTCCCAGGCGTCGAGCGCGGCGTCGGGTTCGACGGCGATGGCGTGCTCGGCCAGCGGGGAGAAGCGCGTCGCCGACTTCTCGCCGCTGATGGCGATGGCCAGCGGCACCCGGTGCTCGGGAACGTCCCACAGGCGGTGCGAGTCCACGCGGAAGTACTCCCCGGCGTAGGTGAGGAGTTCACCGTCGAAGAGGTTGGAGATGATCTCGGCGGCCTCCACGAGCATGTCCTGCCGCTCCTCGACGGCGGGCCAGCCGTGACCGACGACGTGCTCGTTGAGGTTCTCGCCCGACCCCAGGCCCAGGACGAAACGCCCCTCGGACAGGATCTGGACGGTCGCGGCCTTCTGGGCCACGACGGCCGGGTGGTAGCGGATCGTGGGGCACGTCACGTACGTCATGAGCTCGACCCGCGACGTCGTGGCGGCCACCGCCCCCAGCACCGACCACGCGTACGGGGCGTGGCCCTGGGACGTCAGCCACGGGGAGGCGTGGTCGGAGAACACGACCGTGTCGAAACCGGCCTCCTCGGCCGCCCGGGCGTCCCGCACCAGCCAGCGCGGGTCGGACTGCTCGCTCATGCAGGTGTAGCCGATGCCGACGCTCACGACAGTTCCCCCAGCAGGGCGCGGGTGAACGCGGGCAGGTCGTCGGGCTTGCGGCTGGTGACCAGCGGCCCGGGACCGGAGCGGTCCACGACGACCTCCTCGTCGACCCACTCGGCGCCGGCGTTGCGCAGGTCGGTCCGCAGCGAGGGCCACGACGTCATCCGCCGGCCCTTCACCGCGTCGGCCTCCACCAGCGTCCACGGAGCGTGGCAGATGGCGGCGACCGGCCGCGTGGACGCCGCGAACTGACCGACGAACTTCACCGCGGACAGGCTGGTCCGCAGCGCGTCCGGGTTGGCGACGCCACCGGGCAGCACGAGGGCGGCGTACTCCGACGGGCTGGCGTCGTCGACGACGACGTCCACGTCGAAGGTGTCCGCGGCGTCGAGGTGGTTGAACGCCTGCACCTTCCCGGGCGCGGTCGACAGGAGCACCGGTTCGCCGCCGGCGTCCTGGACGGCCTTCCACGGCTCGGTCAGCTCGACCTGCTCGATGCCCTCGGTGGCGACGAGGAACGCGATCTTCTTCCCGCTCAGCTGGCTGTCCGTCATGCCCACACGCTCGCACCACCGCCCGCCGTCGGCATCCGGGAAGGGTCGCCTCCCCGCCCGGGTGGCGCCGTGGAAGGATCACCCCGCCAGAGTCGCCCCGACGGAGGAGTCGCCATGCCCATCGCCACCCCGGACGTCTACGCCGAGATGCTGGACCGCGCGAAGGCGGGGTCCTTCGCCTACCCGGCCATCAACATCTCGTCCTCGATCACCCTGAACGCGGCGATCCGCGGTTTCGCCGAGGCCGAGAGCGACGGCATCGTGCAGGTGTCCACCGGCGGGGCGGAGTTCCTGTCCGGCACGACCGTCAAGGACATGGTCCTGGGGTCCCAGGCGCTCGCCGAGTACGCCCACCACGTCGCCAAGGGCTACGGCGTGAACATCGCCCTGCACACCGACCACTGCCCGAAGGACAAGCTGGACGGTTTCGTCCGGCCGCTGCTGGCGATCTCCGCCGAGCGCGTGAAGAACGGCCGGGACCCGCTGTTCCAGTCGCACATGTGGGACGGCTCGGCGGTGCCGCTGGAGGAGAACCTCCAGATCGCCGCGGAGCTGCTGGAGAAGGCCGCCGCCGCGAAGATCGTCCTGGAGGTCGAGATCGGCGTCGTGGGCGGCGAGGAGGACGGCGTCGCGCACGAGATCAACGACAAGCTCTACACGACCGTCGAGGACGCCCTGGCCACGGTGGAGGCGCTGGGGACGGGGGAGAAGGGCCGCTACCTGACGGCCCTGACGTTCGGGAACGTGCACGGCGTCTACAAGCCCGGCGGGGTGAAGCTGCGCCCGGAGATCCTCAAGGAGATCCAGCAGGAGATCGGGCAGCGGGTCGGCAAGGACAAGCCGTTCGACCTGGTGTTCCACGGCGGGTCGGGCTCCAGCGAGCAGGAGATCAGCGACGCCGTCGACTACGGCGTCGTGAAGATGAACGTCGACACCGACACCCAGTACGCGTTCACCCGGCCCATCGCCGACCACATGTTCCGCAACTACGACGGCGTCCTGAAGGTCGACGGCGAGGTCGGCAACAAGAAGACCTACGACCCCCGCGTGTGGGGCAAGGCCGGGGAGACCGCCATGGCCGCCCGCGTCGTCGAGGCCGCCCAGAACCTGCGCAGCGCCGGCAAGTCGGTCAAGTGACCCACCCCCCGCGGTGACCGCGTCGCTGCGGTCACCGC
>NZ_JBJLSK010000032.1:0-38416 GCF_050871965.1 Kineococcus lubricus | reverse complement strand
GTTGTGGGTGGGCGTGGTGTGCGGGTGGTGGGGGTGGGGGACCGGGCGGGCGAGGGGCACCCGCTGGCGCGCGCGCCAGGACCCGTCGATCACCCGGTGCCGCTCGGCCAGGTCCGGGCGCGAGGGCAGCAGCCCCCAGAAGCTGACGACGACCTGGGCCTCCAGCGCGGTCACGGTCCCCAGCGGCAGGAGCTCGCGCAGCACGGCGTCCACCGCGCGAAGCCCCGTGCGGTCACCGGTGGCGTCGTCGATGCGCGCGTCGGTGTCGGCGAAGACCTGGTCGTAGGCCGCCACCAGGACCGCGTCCATCGTGGGGAAGTAGTGCCACAGCGCCCCGGCGGCGATGCCCAGCCGGCCGGCCAGCGCCCGTGAGGTGATGCCCGTCAGCCCGTCCTGCGCGGCCATCCGCAGGTAGGCGCGGACGATCTCGCGGCGGCGCTGTTCGTGGTCGACGACCTTGGGCACCGGCGCATGCTCGCACGCGCGAGGACGAGCCGGGCCACCCCCGTCGCGGAGGTGACCCGGCCGTCCCCGCGTCGCCGGCTCAGCTCGCCCGGTGCACCGTGCGGCCGTCGACCATCGTCCGCGGCACCGTGCGTCCCGGCAGCGAGGTCACGTCGTCGTCGGGCGCTCGGTGCACCGCGTGCTCGGGACCCTCGTCGGCATCGCCGTCACCCACCTGGTGCTGGCCGCCGAACCCCCGGCGTGGGTGCTCGCCGTCGCGGTGGCGGCCGCCACGCTCGTGGCGGAGTCGTTCACCGCGCACCACCACGGCCTCGCCGTGGTGGGCATCACCCCGGTGGCCGTGGTGACGTCGCACCTGGCCGCGCCCGCGCCGATCGGCCCGACGGTCGGTGACCGGGTCGTCGAGAGCGCCCTCGGCCTCCTGGTGGCACTGCTGCTCGTCCTGGCCGTCCACGCCCTCAGCGCGCCCGCCCGGCCCGCCGGGACCGTGCGGACGGACTGAACCGTGCGGTCAGCCGTCCGCGCGGTCCTCCCGCACGACGGCGCTCGCGCCCGGCGCCAGGTCGAGCTGCGGCCCGACGGCCCGGTCGCTCACGAGGTCGTGACCGCGCACCGAGACCGTCGCGGCTTCGGACCCGTGGTTGAGGGCGAACAACCAGCTGCAGCCGTCGGCGGAGCGGCGGCGGACCAGGTCGACCGGCCCGCTGGCCTGCGCGACGGGGCGAACCCCCGCTGCGGTGCAGACGTCCCGCAGCAACGTCTCGAGGTGCTCGTCGTCGGGGGAGGTCCCCAGGTACCAGGCGACAGCGCCCGAGGGCAGGGTCCGGCGGGTCAGCGCGGGCCGGCCCGCGGTGGCGCCCTCGGCGTAGCGGGCCAGGACCTCCACGTCGTCGGACGCCGTGGCCACCTCGGCCCACACGTCTCCGACGGTCCCGTCGTCGAGCAGGCCGGCGACGCCGTCGGGCAGCGGGTGGAACTCCTCGACCCGGATGCCGAGGAGTTCGCGGAACGCCCCCGGGTAGCCGCCGAGGCCGACGTGCAGGTGCTCGTCGACGATCCCGGACAGGTAGGTCACCAGGACGTGCGTCCCGGCGTCGGCGGCGGCCCGCACGGCCGCGGCGGTCGTGGCGTCGGTCAGGTACAGCGTGGGGACGACGAGCACCCGGTAGGACGAGAGGACGGCGGCCAGGTCGTCGGGGTGGGCGGTGACGGGGACGACGTCGGCGCCGACGTGCGCGGCGCGCAGCGCGCCGTGGATGCGCAGGGCCAGGTCGGCGTGCCGGACCCGGTGCGAGGGCAGCGACTCCCCGCCCAGCGCCCAGGAGTTCTGCCAGTCCACCAGCAGGACGACGTCGTTGTGCACGGTCGAACCGCGCAGTTCCCCCAGCCGGCCCAGGAGCTGCCCGAGGTCGACGACCTCGCGGAACCGGTCGGAGTCCTCCCCGGCGTGCGGGACGAGGGCGGAGTGCCACTGCTCGGCGCCGCCGGCGGAGGCGCGCCACTGGAAGAAGCAGACGCCGTCGGCGCCGCGGGCGACGTGGGACAGGCTGTCCTGCAGCATCTGCCCGGCGGGTTTGGCGACGTTCACCGGCTGCCAGTTCACCGCGGACGTGGAGTGCTCCATGAGCAGCCACGGGTTCCCGCGGGCCACGCCGCGGATGAGGTCGGCGGAGTAGGCGAGTTCGGCGCGCGGGTCGTCGTAGCCGATGCCTCCGTGCTCGGGGTCGCCGTGCCGGTGGATCAGGTAGTGGTCGTTGGAGACGACGTCCTGGTCCAGCCCCCAGCGGCCGTAGTCCAGCGGGTTCAGCTGCGAGCCGACCATGAAGTTCGTGGTGACCGGGACGTCGGGGGTGATCCGGCGCAGCACCCCCTTCTCGGCGAGGAACTGCCCGAGCAGCTCGTCGGAGGAGAACCGGGCGAAGTCCAGGACGTGGGTGGGGTTCTTCAGGGTGGAGGTGCGGGCGGGGACGTCGACCTGCTCGAAGGTCGTGTAGTGCTGGCTCCAGAACGCCGTCGCCCAGGCGGCGTTGAGCGCCTCGACGTCGCCGTAGCGGCGGGTGAGCCACGCGCGGAACGCCGCGGCGGAGGTGTCGCAGCAGCAGCGCGGGTTGTGGCAGCCGAGCTCGTTGCTGACGTGCCACAACCGCAGCGCCGGGTGCTGCCCGTACCGTTCGGCCAGCGCCTGCACCAGCCGCAGCGAGCGTTCCCGGTAGACCGGGGAACTGGGGCACCAGCTCTGCCGGCTGCCGAAGCGCACTCGGACGCCGTCGGCGTCGACCCGCAGGGCCTCCGGCCACCGCTGCGCGAGCCAGGCGGGTTCGGAGGCCGTGGCGGTGGCCAGGCTCACGCCGATCCCCGCGCCGTGCAGGTCGTCGAGGACCTCGTCGAACCAGCCGAACTCGAACCGGTCCGGTTCGGGTTCGAGCAGGCCCCAGGAGAAGATCCCGACCGAGACGAGGGTGACCCCGGCCCGGCCCATGAGCCTGAGGTCCTCGCGCCGCACCTCGGCGGGCCACTGCTCGGGGTTGTAGTCGGCCCCGAACGCCAGCCCGGGCTGTCCCTCGCTCCATCGCCGCACCCGGCGAGCATGGCCGAGGCCGCCGCGCCCCGTCAATCAGGCTCGATCAGAACCGAACACGAGCACACACCCGGGTGCCGTCGGAGGGCCGCACCCCCTCGCCGTCCTCGTCGGCGTGGACGGCGCCTCCCGGGACGGCCTCAGGTCGGGGCCGGACCTGCCGATGGAGGGGACCTGCTCACTGTCGGGGTTCCTGGAAGGTCGTCACCCATGTCGTCCCTGCTGCGTCGCGCCCGTGTGGGCACGCGCCTCGCCCTCGCCTTCGGGGTGGTCCTGGCGCTGCTCGGCGCCACCGGCGCCACCGCCCTGGCCAGCATCTCCACGCAGTCCCGCTCGCTCGCGCAGCAGCAGGACATGACCGCGCTGATCCGCTTCGTGGAGGAGCAGCGCTTCTACGACGCCGACATCAGCGGCTGGCAGGCCGCCTACGCCTGGGACGTGCGCCGCATCGGCGTGCAGGAGGCGGTGCAGGACTCCTCCGCCAACCGTGCCGGTTTCCTCGCCGACCGCGAGAAGCTGCGGAAGGCGCTGGACGCCGCCCCCACCGCGCTGATGACCGAGGACGAGCGTGAGCTCACCGAGCAGCTGGCGTCGCTGTGGGAGGGGTACTTCGCCTCCGACGACCGCGCGGTGGCCCTGTTCCGCGCCGGCGACGTGGTGGGGGGCGAGACGGAGATCCTCGAGGTCGGTTTCGTCGCCTACGCCGACATGCTCACCGCGACGCAGGAGCTGACCGCGTCGGTCGACGCCCGCGC
Organism: Kineococcus lubricus; assembly: GCF_050871965.1. Taxonomy (NCBI): domain Bacteria; kingdom Bacillati; phylum Actinomycetota; class Actinomycetes; order Kineosporiales; family Kineosporiaceae; genus Kineococcus; species Kineococcus lubricus. The sequence continues at coordinate 34,618 of NZ_JBJLSK010000032.1, read as the reverse complement.
CCGGGCCGCCGCCGCCGAGGCCGAGGCCGCCGCCCAGCGCAGCCGCACCCTCGTCATCGCGATGCTGGTCGCCGCGGCGGCGCTCGTCGTGCTGCTGCTGGTGGTCCTCACCCGCAGCATCGTCGCCCCGCTGCGCCGCAGCGTCGCGGACCTGCACCGGGTCGCCGAGGGCGACCTGACCGTCGCGCCCGTCGTCGACGGCGGCGACGAGTTCCACGCGATGGCGCAGGCCCTGGAGGCGGCGGTCACCGCCACCCGCCGCACCGTCGCCGACGTCGCCGACGCGGCCGGTCAGGTCGCGGGGATGGCCGACGAGCTCGCCGGCCGCGCTCAGGAACTGTCCACGGCGAACCAGCGGACCACCGGTGACACCGACCGTGCCGCCCGTTCCGCGGACGTCGTCTCCGCCGACGTGGCCACCATCGCCACGGGTGCGGAGGAACTGGGCTCGGCCATCAACGAGATCTCCTCCGGCATGGCGCAGTCGGCGTCGGTGGCCCGCGAGGCCGTCGAGGCCGCCGAGTCCACCCGCGTCACCGTCGCCGAACTGGGGGAGGCCACCCGCGCCATCGCCAGCGTCGTGGGCACCATCACCGCGATCGCCGAGCAGACGAACCTGCTGGCGCTGAACGCCACCATCGAGGCCGCCCGCGCGGGGGAGATGGGCAAGGGTTTCGCCGTCGTCGCCGGTGAGGTGAAGGACCTGGCGCAGCAGACGGCCAGCGCGACCGAGGACATCACCCGCAAGGTGGCCGCCATCGAGCGCGGCAGCACCGACGCGGCCACCACCATCGGCCGCATCGCCGAGATCATCGCCCGCATCGACGACCACCAGGCCACCATCGCCGCCGCCGTGGAGGAGCAGACCGCGACGACCGGCGAGCTGGCCCGCACCGTGGCCGGGGCTGCCGAGGGCACCCAGGAGATCGCGGGGGTCCTCTCCGGTGTCGCCGACGCCGGAGCGGCCGACCGGGCCAGCCTGGAGCAGGTCCGCACGTCCGTGGAGGCGCTGCGCGAGACGTCGGGGCGGCTGCGCGAGGCCGTGGGCGCGTTCCGGGTCTGAGGTCCGCGTCGGGGTGAACCCGATGCACCGGGGGTGAGCGGTCACCGGTTCCCCCACCGGACGGTTCCCGGGGCGGTGCCTCCCACCGCAGGGGTCCCACACGGCTGCGAGGAGGATCCCGACCTCCCGGGCGTCCTCCACGAGCGGCCGGTGCGGCACCCCGGGTGCGCCGGGTCCCGAGACGGGCAGCACCGCCGACCCCGTCCCGGGTTCGCCCGCTCCTCCCGCACCCGGTGGCCGCCGCGAGCGCAGCAGGTCGCGCGTGAACCGGGTCGGCCCGCAGGTGCCGGGCACGAGGACCGGGTCGGGCTCCCCACCGCGAAGCCGTCCCCGGCGGCCTGGTCCACTGAGCGGGACGGGGGTGGCCGGCGCGGACGCCGCGGCGGCCGTCACCCGACGGTCCGGGACGCCGCACCAGGTGGCGCGGGACCTCGCGCGGGGAGTGGGGAGCAGTCGATGCAGCAGGGTTCCACCGTCGGTCTCGACCCCGGACGGCGCGCGCGGTTGCAGCGGCGCACCGTCCGCGTCCTGATCGTCGCCCAGGTCGTCGGGACGATCGGGGTCGGCATCGCCCCCTCGATCGGGGTGCTGCTGGCCGGGGCGGTCACGTCCGACGAGGCGTGGGCGGGCCTGGCGCGGACCGCGAGCACCCTCGGCGCGGCGCTGTTCGGCCTGCCGCTGGGCACCCTCGCGGCCCGGCGGGGGCGGCGGGCCGCGCTCAGCCTGGGGTGGTTCGCCGCCGCCGCCGGGTCGGCCGTCATCGTGGTCGCCGCGCAGCGGTCCTCGGCGCTGCTCCTGTTCCCCGGGTTGCTGCTCATCGGCTGCGGGTCGGCCGTCAGCCTGCAGTCGCGGTTCGCCGCGGCCGACCTCGCCGAACCGCACCGCGCCGGGCGGGACCTGGCGCTGGTCGTGTGGGTCGGGACGATCGGGTCGGTCCTGGGCCCCAACCTGGGGGTCCCGGGGGACGCGCTCGGCGGGGCGGTCGGGCTGAACGGCTTCGCCGCGGCCTTCCTCATCGCCACCGTCTGCCTGGCCGCCGCCGGGGTGGTGGTGCTCGTCGCGCTGCGCCCGGACCCGCTGCTGGTGGCGAACGCGGCAGCGGCCACCGGTCCCGCGCGCGCCGGGGGACGCCGCCCCCCGCGGCGGCACGTCGCCGAACTGGCGCACGTCCTGCGCACCAACGCCGCCGCGCGCACGGCGGTCCTGACCATCCTCACCGCCCAGGTCGTCATGGTGGCCGTCATGACGATGACGCCCGTCCACCTGGAGCACCAGGGCGGTTCGGTCACCGTCGTGGGCCTGACGATCAGCCTGCACATCGCCGGCATGTACGCGCTGGCCCCGCTGGTGGGTTCCGTCGTCGACCGCCGCGGCGCCCGGACGGCCGTCCTCGTCGGCCTGCTCGTGCTCCTCGTCTCGCTGCTGCTGGCGGCGCTGGCCCCCGACGACCTGCGCGCCGTCGTCGTCTCGCTGGTCCTGCTGGGCATCGGCTGGTCGTTCCTCAACGTCTCCGGTTCGGCGATGTTCACCCGCTCCGTGCCCCCGGCCACCCGGGCCGCCTCGCAGGGCGGCGTCGACGCCTCGTCCAACCTCGCCGGCGCCGCGGCGGCGTTCCTGGCCGGGCCGCTGCTGGCCGCGACCGGTTTCAGCGTGCTCGGGATCGTGGCGCTCGCGATGCTGGTCCCGCTGGTGGTCGTGGTGGGCCGCGACCGGACCCCGGACCGCCGCACGCCCGACGACCGGTGAGACGACTGGAGCCCCGCCCGTGCCCGACGCCCCCGCACCGTCCCCCCGAGGTCCCGGCACGACCGACCCGGCGCGGGAGCGGGCGTTCACCCACCGGCGGACCCTGCTGTCCGGTCTCCTCTTCGGGGCCGGGCTCGCGGCCTCGATGATCGACCTGTTCGTCTTCCACCTGGCGCTGCACTGGCACCACTTCTACGACCGGTCCACCCCGGCCGTCGCGCTGACCGCCGACGGTTTCTTCCACGCCGCCGGGTGGGGGATCACCGTCTGGGGGTTGTTCCTGCTGGCCGACGTGCGCCGCCGCACCGCGCCGTCCGGTGGGGTGGTGTGGCGCCGCTGGGTGGGCGCGGTCGTCACGGGGGTCGGGGGTTTCCAGCTCTTCGACGGTCTCGTCGACCACAAGGTCCTGCGCATCCACCAGATCCGGTACGGAGTGGACCTGCTGCCCTACGACCTGGTCTGGAACGGTGCGGCGGTGCTGCTGCTCGCGGTCGGTCTCCTCCTGCTGCGGCGCGCCCGCCCGCGCCGCGACGCGCGATGACCGGGGGCCACCACTCCCACACCGGGGGGCCCCTGGACCTCACCGGAACGCCGGTGGTGCCGACGGTGCCCGAGGTCGTCGTGGTGGCGGCCCTGCTGCTGGCGGCCGTCGGGTACGGGGCGGCGGTGCGGGCCGCCCGGGGCCGCGGTCCCTGGCCCGTGCACCGCACGGTCTGCTGGTGCGCCGGGCTGCTGTGCGTCGCCGCGGGCACGGTGGGCCCGCTGGCCCGGGCGGCGCACCACGGTTTCACCGCCCACACGGGCGCGCACCTGGCGCTGGGGATGGTCGCACCGCTGCTGCTGGTGCTCGCCGCGCCGGTGACCGTCGCGCTGCGCGCCCTGCCGGTCCGCCGCGCCCGGACCCTGTCGAGGGTGCTGCGGTGGCCGCCGGTGCGGGTCGTGTCCCACCCGGTGGTGGCCGGGGTGCTGAACGCCGGGGGGTTGTGGGTCCTCTACCGCACCGACCTGTTCGCCCTCATGCACACGTCGGTCGCGGTGCACGTGCTCGTGCACGCGCACCTGTTCCTCGCCGGGTACCTGTTCACCGCCTCGGTGGCCGGCCGCGACCCCGACCCGCACCGGGCGTCGCTGCGGTTGCGGTTCGGGGTCCTCGTCGTGTTCGTCGCCGTCCACTCCGTGCTGGCGAAGTCGCTGTACGCCGACCCGCCGCCGGGTGTCGCGGTCGCCGACGCCGAACGGGGGGCGCAGCTGATGTACTACGGCGGGGACGTCGTCGACCTCGCGCTCATGGTCCTGGTGGTCGCCGGCTGGTACCGCGCCCGGGGGACGCGACCGGGACCGGCGGACGCGGTTGCCGCACCGGCCTCCTGAGGTGCGGGGCCGGATCGGCCCTTGCCTCGGGGAAGGCGCCTCGTTACGGTCTGAGCAACCGCTTTCCCGATCTGCCCAGGAGTCGACGATGACGACCGGTACCGCACCCCTGCCCTCCGGCGACGGGGTGGTCCGCTGGGTCAGCGCCGGCGGCGACCGGGAACCGGTGGTCTACCTGCACGGGCTCGGGTGCTCCGGCCACGCCACCTGGGCCGACACCGCGGCCCGGCTGGGACGCCCGGCGGTCTTCCTCGACCTGGTGGGCCACGGCCTGAGCGACCGCCCGCCCGCCTTCGGCTACGGACTGGCCGAGCACGCCGACGCCCTCGCCGCGGCGCTGCGCACCGTCACCGCCGAGACCGGGGAACCGGTGGACCTGCTGGCGCACAGCCTCGGGGGGTCCATCGCGGTCCTGCTGGCCTCCCGCCACCCCGGCCTGCTGCGCTCGGTCGTCCTGGTCGAACCCGGTCTCGACGTCGTCGACCCCGGGCCCGACGACATCGCCCGCTGGGACGAGGAGGGTTTCCTCGCGCGCGGGTGGGACGAGGTGCTGGCCGCGCAGACCCCGGGACGGCTGGCCGAGATGCGCACCGCCGACCCGCTGGCCGTCCTGCGCAGCGCGGAGGCCATCGCGTCGGCCGCCGACGGCCGGCTGAACGAACTGCTCGCCGACTCGGCGGTCCCCGTCCTCCTCGTCGCCGGGTTCCGGCAGTACCGGAAGTGGGACTGGTTGCAGCGCAACGGTGTCCGCTGCGAACGGATCGACGGGGGCGGGCACTTCACGATGCTCGACGCACCGCGGCGCTTCACCGACCTCGTCACGGGTTTCCACGCGGGCCTGCGCCCCGCCGTGCGCGAGGCGGTGACGGCGTGAGCGGCCGCTTCGGCGCGTTCGACGGTCTGCTCGACGTCGTCGGCGCGTCCTGGCCGTTGTTCGGCGACGACGCGCCCGCCCCGCAGGAGGTCTCCCGCCGCCTGCGCGAGGCCATCGGCGTGCCGGACGTCCCCGGGGTCGGCGACGCCGACGTCCGGGTGGAGCAGGAGTGGACCCGCGACGGCCTGCTGGGCCGGGAACTGTCCTGGGACGCCGGTTTCGGGCCGCGGGTCCGCGCGCGCCTGCTGCGCCCGGCCGCCGCACCGGGCCCGCTGCCCACGGCGCTGTTCCTGCACTGCCACGGCGGGCTGAAGCGCTTCGGCCTGGACAAGCTCGCCGACGGCGCCACCGGCCGGCCGGTGCACCCGGTGCTGACCGGGGTCCGCGCCGGGCTCTACGGCGGCCGCGCCCCGGCCGAGGACCTGGCCCGGCGCGGGCACGCGGTCCTGGTGCACGACGCCCACGGGTGGGGCAGCCGCCGCCTGCCGGTGGAGGCCATGCCCGTCCGGGGCCGGGCCGTGGCCGACCTCGCGCTGGCCGCGCGGGCCGGGGAGGAGCTGGACGAGGCCGCCGTCTACGACGTCCACGCCGGTGCCGCCGAGGACACCGTCGCCAAGGCCCTCGCCCTGGTCGGCACCTCGTGGGCGGGCGTGATCGCCCGCGAGGACCTCCTGGCCCTCGACGTCCTGCACCACCTCGAAGGGGGCCTCGACGAGGGCACGGCGCCGCGGACCGCGCTGATCGGGTTGTCCGGCGGGGGAGCGCGCGCCGTCATCGCCTCCGCGCTGCGTCCCGGGCCCGACGCGGGCATCGGGGCGGTCGTCGTGGCGGCGATGGTCTCGACGTTGCGCGAGATGGTGCCCGAGCACGTCCACTCCCACACGTGGGCGTTCATGACGCCGTCCCTGGCGCGCGTCGCGGACTGGCCCGACGTGGTCGCCGCGGCCGCCCCCCGCCCCCTGTACGTGCACTACGCGACCCGCGACGCGCTGTTCCCGCCGGAGGGCATGCGGCGCGCGCACGACCTCATCACCCGCCGGTACGCCGGACGCGGTGCGCCGCAGCACTACCGCGGGGTGTTCCGGGAGGTCCCGCACTCCTTCGACGCCGCCGCCCAGGCCGAGGTCCACGACTGGCTCCAGACCCTCGACGTCCCCGCGGGCGGTGCCCGGTGAACCCGGTGAACGTCGACGAGCTGCCGCACGACCCGGCCGCGGCGCTGCCCGACGACGGGTCGGTCGTCACGGGCGTGGAGGTCGGCGCCCGCCGGGTGCCGCTGCGCCGGCCCTGGGGACCGGACGTCCAGGACGTCCGCGTGCTCACCGTGCGGATCACCACCGCGACCGGGGCCGTGGGGGAGGGTTTCAGCTGGACGCCCTCCATCGGGGCCGGCGCCGTCCGTGCGCTGCTGGAGGACGACGTGCGGCCCTTCCTGGTGGGCCGGCCCGCCCACCCGCGGGTGTGGTCGCGGTTGTGGAGCCACCTGCACGAGGCCGGCAGCGGCGGGATCACGACGATGGCCCTGGCCGGGGTCGACCTCGCGCTGTGGGACCTGGTGGGCCGGGCGCGGGGGACGGCGCTGGCCGACCTGCTGGGCCGGCGGCGCGAACCGCAGCCGGTCTACGGCAGCGGCGTGAACCTGCACTACTCCCTGCCCGAGCTGCGCGACCAGGTGCGGCGCTGGGTGGACGCCGGGTACACCGGCGCCAAGGTCAAGGTGGGACTGCCCGACCTGGCCGAGGACCTGCGGCGGGTCGCGGCGGTCCGGGAGGTGCTGGGGGACGGGCGGACGCTGATGGTCGACGCGAACCAGCGGTGGGACCTGCCGCGGGCGCTGCGGGCCTCGCGGGCGCTGGCGGAGTTCTCCCCGGCGTGGCTGGAGGAACCGCTGCGCGCCGACGACACCGCCGGGCACGTCCGGCTGCGCCGGGAGGGCCCGTTGCGCGTGGCGGCGGGGGAGAACGTCCACACCTGGTACCGCTTCCGCGACCTCCTGACCGCTGGTGCGCTGGACGTGGTGCAGCCCAACGTGATCCGGGTCGGCGGGATCACCCCGTTCCTGTCCATCGCCCACCTCGCGCGCAGCGCCGGGGCGGAACTGGCCCCGCACCTGCTGCCGGAGCTGTCCGGGCAGCTGGCGGTGACGTTCGACGAGGCGGTGTGGGTGGAGGACGTCGAGGACGCGGGTTTCTGGGAGTCCGGCGCGCTGAGCCGCCCCGTCGGCGGTTCGCTCGCCGGGGGGGCGTACCGGGCCGGGGACCGCCCCGGCCTGGGGTTCCGGTTCCACGAGGACCCACCGCCGGGGGTGCCGCCCGCGCAGGGTTCCCCCGCGCCGGCGGGGGTGCTCGCGTGACCGCGACCTCCCGCGGCGGCAGCCCCCGCGGGGGAGCGACGATCAGCCAGGTCGCGGCGGCGGCCGGGGTCTCGCAGGCGACGGTCTCGCGCGTCATGAACCGCCGCACGACCGTCGCCCCCGAGATCGCCGCCCGGGTCCGGGCCGCTGCGGAGGAGCTGCGCTACCGGCCCAGCACCACGGCGCGCAGCCTGTCGCTGGGCCGCACGGGGACCGTGGCCCTGGTCGTGCCCGACCTCAGCAACCCCGTGTTCCAGCAGGTGCTGCGCGGGGTGGTGGCCGTGGCCGACACCGCGGACCTGCGCGTCCTGGTCGCCGAGACCGCCGAGCGCCCCGAGGCCGAGGCCGAGATCGCCCGCGAGGCGCGCAACCGCTGCGACGCGGTGGTCCTGGCCGCGCCGCGGATGCCCGCCGAGGAGCTGCGGGCCCTGCTGCCGGAGGTCGACCCGGTGGTCCTCATCGACCGGGTGCCGTCCACGGACGCCGTACCGGCGGTCTCGATCGACTACGGCCACGGCATCCACCTGCTGGTGGAGCACCTGGTGTCCCTGGGGCACCGGCACCTCGTGCACGTCGCGGGGGCGCCGGCGGCGGCCTCCAGCCCGGCCCGGGCCCGGGCGCTGGCCGAGGCGCAGGCCCGGCACCCGGGGCTGCGGATCACCACGGTCCTGGCCGGGTCGAGCGTGGCCGCGGGGTACGGGGTGGCCGACGAGGTCCTCGACACCCGCGCCACCGCCGCCCTGACCTTCAACGACCTCGTCGCCTTCGGCCTGGTCGCGCGGTTCAACGAGATCGGCGTCGCCGTCCCCGACGACCTGTCGGTGACGGGGTTCGACGACATCGAGCTGGCGCGCTTCGCCACCCCGTCGCTGACCACCGCCGGCGTCGACCACGCCGCCCTGGGGCGCCGGGCGGCCGCGCGCCTGCTCGCCGTCGTGGAGGGCCGTCGCGACGGGCCGGCGGCCCGCGACGCCCTGCCGGGCAGCGGCCCGGGGGACGGTGACGTCCTCGTGCCCCGGCTGGAGGTCCGGGCCAGCACCGGCCCGGTCCCCCCGGCGCGGGGGTTGTCCCCGGCGCCGGGGCCGGCCGTCGCGACCGGCCCGGGGACTGACCCGCGCCCGCGCTGGGTCGTGGACGGGACCGGTGCCCGGCTGAACGGCCTGGGCCTGGTGCTGGCGCACCACGTCGACGGCACGGCCCTGCCCCGGGTGCACAGCCCCCGCCCCTACCTGCACCCGGTGCGCACGCTCGCCGGGGTCCCGGTCACCGTGGCCGGCCCGGTCGTGCACCGCCACCAGTACGGGGTGTCGCTGGCCCTGCCGGACGTCGACGGGACGAACCACTGGGGTGGGCGGACCCACGTGCCCGGCCGGGGGCCCACGCTCCTGCTCGACCACGGCCGGCAGGAGGTCAGCGCCCTGCACGTCAGCGAGGACGGCGCCACCCTGGCCGCGGGCGTCCGGTGGCTCGACCGGGACGAGGGCGTGCAGTTCTCGGAGGAGCGGGAGCTGACCGCGGCGCTGCTGCCCGAGCAGGACGCCTGGGTGCTGAGCTGGCGCAGCCGGTTGCACGCCCCGCGCCGCACGACCATCACGAGCCCGGCCTCCCGGGGCCGTCCCGGTGCGGGGTTCGGGGGCGTCTTCTGGCGGCTGGCCTCGGCCGAGGAGACCCACGTCCTGACCCCCGAGACCGACGACGAGCGCCGGGCGCGCGGGTCGCGGACGCCGTGGCTGGCGCTGGTGCGCCGCACCGGCCGGTCCTGGACGAGCCTGCTGCTCGTGCAGGACCCCGCGCAGCCGCCGCGGCCGTGGTTCCTGCGGGTGGCCGACTACGTCGGCGCCGGTCCGGCGCTGGCCTGGGAGGTGCCCCTGACGGTGGAGGCGGGGGAGGAGCTGCGGGTGGACCTGCACGCCGTCGTCGTCGACCGGCGGCTCGACGCCGACGGCGCCGAGGGGTTCGCCCGGACCGTGCTCGGCGCCCGGGGCTGAGGGGCCGGGCCCGGGGGCCGGGCCGGGGGCACGCCCGCTCAGAAAGCGGTTGCTGAAGTTGCTCCGGATGTCTTCCACCGGCGCTCGATGTGTGCCAAAGTGAGGACCGCCAGTAGGAAAGCGGTTACCCGAAGCAGGCGGAACGGCCCGCCCGCCCCGGGCGAACCCCGGAACGGTCACCTCGCCCAGGCCGCCCCGCTCCACGCCAACCCCTCAAGGAGAACGTCGATGACGACACCCGTCTCCCGCCGCACCGCCCTGACCGGTGCCGTCCTCGGAGCCAGCGCGATCGGCCTCGGGGGTTGCGCCCGCTTCGGCGGGAACTCCTCCTCCGGCTCCGGTGACGGTTCCGGCGTCCAGCTCACCCTCATGGCCTGGGCGGACGCCACCCAGGCCGCGCAGTACGAGAAGGTGTTCGCGACGTTCCACGAGAAGAACCCCGGGGTCACCGTCACCCTGGAGTGGATGGACGTCGCCAGCTACCAGGACAAGCTCAACACGAAGTTCGCCGCCGGCAGCCCGCCCGACGTCATGTTCCTCGTCGGCCGCTGGCTGGGGGAGTACGCCTCCCGCGGGGCGCTGGCGAACCTCGACGAGCACACCGACGTCCTGGACTTCGACGCGATGGACGCCAAGCTCCTGGAGTCCAGCCGGCTCGGCGGCACCACCTACGCCGTCCCCACCGGCTCGACCACCAACGGCCTGGTCTACAACACCAAGGTCCTCGCCGACGCCGGGCTGACCCTGCCCGACGACGCGACCTGGACCTGGGAGGAGTTCGCGGCGTTCAACGTCGAGATCACCCGGGCGACCGGGGGGAAGACCTACGGGACCGGCTTCAACATCCCCTACACCCCGACCGTCGCCCAGTGGGCCAACCAGCGCGGGGAGTCCCTCTACACCGAGGACGGGCAGCTCGGCCTCACCGCGGCCACCCTCGCCGACTACTTCCAGATGACCGTCGACCTGCGCAACGCCGGCGGCTACGCCCCGGCGGGCAGCCTCACCGACGACACCGGAAGCGACACGGCCCAGTCCGCCCTCGGCAAGGGGTTCGTCGCCTCGCAGTCCATCCCCGCCAACGTGTTCCACGACTACAACGTCGCGCTCGACGGCAACCTCGCGCTGGTCCGGTTCCCCGGCGAGGTCCCCACCCCCGGGTACCAGGTCACCCCCACCCTGCTGTGGGGCCTGGCCGCCGGGTCGAAGCACCCCGCCGAGGCCGCCACGCTCATCGACTTCCTCACCAACGACCCCGACTCCTTCGCCGACCGGTCCACCCTCCTCGGCGTCCCGATCAACCCCGAGGTGGGGGCGACGGTCAGCGAGACCCTCGAACCCGACGGCAAGACGTTCGTCGACTTCCTGCTCGCCCTGCAGGAGGAGGACCTCCCGCCCTACCACCTGGAACCGGCCGGGGCCGGGGAGATCGCCGACAACCTCGTGTCCGTCGGCACCGAGGTCGAGTTCGGGCGCCTCACCCCGCAGGCGGCCGCGGAGGCGTTCGTGACGTCCGCCCAGGAGACCCTCGCCCGTTCGGCGGGGTGAGAGGAGCGACCATGACCACCACCCACGCGACGTCGGTGGACCGGCGTCCGCCGGCGACCCCGCCGCGGCGCCGGCGCAGCAGCGCCGCCGCCAGCGAGGAACGGGCGGCGTACGTCTTCCTCGCCCCCTGGTTCCTGGGCATGCTGTTCACCGTCGTGCCGTTCGCGGTGTCGCTCTACCTCGCGTTCACCGACTACAACCTGCTCCAGTCCCCGCAGTGGATCGGCCTGGAGAACTTCCAGCGCCTCGTGGGCGACCCCAAGGTGGCGCAGGCGAGCTGGGTCACCACCGCCTACACCTTCGCCTCCGTGCCCGTCTCGCTGGTCGCCGCGCTGGCCGTCGCGATCCTGCTGAACAAGGGCGTGCGGGGCCTGCGGTTCTACCGCTCGGTGTTCTACCTGCCGTCCCTCATCGGGTCCAGCGTCGCCATCGTCATGCTGTGGCGCTCGATCTTCGGCTACGACGGCGTCGTCAACAAGTTCCTCGCCTTCCTCGGCATCACCGGACCCGGCTGGGTCACCGACCCCGACTGGGCCCTGACCACCCTGGTGACCCTGAGCATCTGGACCTTCGGGGCCTCGATGGTCATCTTCCTGGCCGGGCTGCGGCAGATCCCGGTCATGTACTACGAGGCGGCCTCGGTGGACGGCGCCGGCTGGTGGCGGCAGTTCCGGTCCATCACCCTGCCGCTGCTGAGCCCGGTCGTGTTCTTCAACCTGGTGCTCGGCCTCATCGGCTCGCTGCAGACCTTCACCCAGGGCTTCGTCTTCTCCGGCGGTACCGGCGGCCCGGCGGAGTCGACCCTGTTCTACAACCTGTACCTCTACCAGCAGGGCTTCCAGCGCTTCGACATGGGCTACGCCTCGGCCCTGGCCTGGGTCCTGTTCGTCGTCATCGCCGCGTTCACGGCGCTCAACTTCCTCGTCTCGAAGCGGTGGGTCTTCTACGATGACTGATTCCACGATCACCGAACGCCCGGTCGAGGCCCCGGCGGTGAACCGGCTGCGTCAGGTCACCGGCCGGCTGCGCGGCGGCGGCTACCAGGAGGAGATCACCGGCACCGCCCGCACGCGGTTCCTGCGGCACGTCGTCCTCGTCGGTGTCGGCCTGGTCATGATGTACCCGCTGCTGTGGATGCTCTCGGCCTCCTTCAAGGACAGCACCCGCGTCTTCGCCGACACCTCGCTCGTCCCCGCCGAACCGGTGCTGGGCAACTACGCCGCGGGCTGGTCGGCCCTGGAGCACCCCTTCGAGCTGTTCCTGGTGAACTCCCTGATCCTGGCCGTGCTGAACATCGTCGGGAACCTGGCGTCCTGCTCGATGGCCGCGTACGCCTTCTCCCGGCTGCGGTTCCGCGGCCGGAAGATCATGTTCGCGGCGATGCTGGGCACGATGCTGCTGCCGGCCCACGTCGTCCTCATCCCGCAGTACGTCATCTTCTCCAAGCTGGGCTGGGTGAACACCTACCTGCCGCTCACGGTGCCGGCGTTCCTGGCGACCAACGCGTTCTACGTCTTCCTGCTCGTGCAGTTCATGCGGGCGCTGCCGATGGAGCTGCAGGACGCCGCGAAGATCGACGGCTGCGGCCCCTACCGCACGTTCCTCAGCGTGATCCTGCCGCTGACCGTCCCCGCGATGGCGACCGTGGCGATCTTCACGTTCATCGCGAGCTGGAACGACTTCTTCGGGCCCCTGCTGTACCTCACCGACTCGGAGCTGTTCACCGTGCCGCTGGCCCTGCGGCAGTTCATGGCGGCGGAGGGCTCCAGCGACTGGGGGCCGATGTTCGCCATGTCGGTGGTGTCCCTGCTCCCGGTGATCGGGTTCTTCTTCATCGGGCAGCGCTACCTGCTCAACGGCATCGCGACGACAGGCATGAAGTGAGGAGTGCAACGGTGAAGCGCTACGTGGTGGTGGGGACCGGGGGCCGGTCCCAGATGTACCTGGAAGCCCTGCTGACGACGCACGCCGACGTCGGCCACGTCGTCGCCTTCGTCGACACCAACGCGGTGCGGATGGCGCACTACGACGGGCTGGTCGCCCGGCACGGCGGCGCCCCGGTCCGGCACCGGGCCCCGGAGGGGTTCGCCGACCTGCTGCGCGACGAGCGACCGGACGCCGTCGTCGTGACCAGCCCGGACTTCACCCACGCCGCGTACGTCGTGGCCGCGCTGGACGCCGGGGTGGACGTGGTCTGCGAGAAGCCGCTGACCATCGACGCCGACGGGCTGCGCGCGATCGTCGAGGCGGCCGAGCGGTCCACGGCGCGCCTGACGGTGACGTTCAACTACCGCTACTCCCCGCGCAACTCCACCGTCCGCCGGCTGCTCCAGGAGGGGGCGGTCGGCGAGGTGACGTCGGTGCACTTCGAGTGGTGCCTGGACACCGTGCACGGCGCCGACTACTTCCGCCGCTGGCACCGGCGCAAGGAGAACTCCGGCGGCCTGCTCGTCCACAAGTCGACCCACCACTTCGACCTCGTCAACTGGTGGCTGGCCGACGTCCCCGTCGACGTCTACGCCCGCGGGGGCCTGCGCTTCTACGGCGCGCAGAACGCCGCCCGCCGGGGGCTGGGCCCGCGCCCGGAACTGAGCCGCGACGGGCTGGGCCGCGACGACCCGTTCGCCCTGGACCTGCGGTCGGACCCCAAGCTGGAGGCGCTGTTCCTGGCCGGTGAGCACCTCGACGGGTACCGCCGCGACCGGGACGTGTTCTCCGACGGCATCACCATCGAGGACAACCTCAGCGTCCTCGTCGGGTACGACCGCGGGGCCTCGATGGCCTACACCCTCACCGCGCACTCCCCGTGGGAGGGGTACCGGGTCGTGTTCAACGGCACCGGGGGCCGCCTGGAGCTGGAGGTCGTCGAACGCAGCCACGTCGAGGCCGCGGCCGTCGCCGCCGGGGCGGTGCCGGGCAAGGAGGCGCCGGTCGTCGACCCCAGCGCCGCCGCCGAGACCGACGGGGGCGGCGGGCCGGACCTGCGGCCCTGGGGTTCGCGCATCCTCCTGCAACCCCTGTGGGGCAGGGCCGTCGAGGTGCCGATCCCGACCGGGGCCGGCGCCCACGGCGGCGGGGACGCCGTCCTGCTCGACGACGTGCTGCGCGGTGCGGGGGACGACCCGCTGCACCGTCCCGCGGGCTACCTCGACGGCGTCCGCAGCGTCCTGGTCGGCGTGGCCGCGAACGACTCGCTGGCCTCGGGCCGGGCCGTCGACCTGCGCTCCTACGGGCTGCCGCTGCACGCCGGGGAGCTGGAACGCACGGCGTGAGGGGGACCGCCCCGGGCCTCGGCGCCGAGGAGGACGCGGGGGAGGGCGGCAGCGACCTCGTCGTCGTCCTGGGGCAGTCCAACGCCAGCGGCACCAACACCGACGTCGAGCCCGACGGCCTCGACCGCCGCGACGCCCGCATCCGCACCTTCGGGGCCAGCGGCCCGGACGCGGGCCGCGTCGTGCCCGCCCGGGAACCGCTGGCCCCGCTGCGGGGTCACCCGCCCGGCGGGATGGGCCCCGGCGGGCCCTTCGCGAGCCTGCTGCTGCCCACGCTGCCCGCGCACCGGGACGTGCTGGTCGTCCCGGCGGCCGTGGGCGGGACGGGGTTCCGCACCCACGGGAGCTTCCCGGGGGTGTGGGCGGTGGGCCTGCACCCGCCGGGCGTCCCGAACCTGCTCGACCTCGCCGTCGCCCACGTCCGGGCCGCGCTGCGCGCCGCGGGGCCCGGCAGCCGCGTCGCGGCCGTCCTGTGGCAGCAGGGCGAGACCGACGGGGGGCAGGAGCGCGGCGAGGCGGAGTACGCCGCCGACCTCGACGAGCTCATCGCGGCGTTCCGCGCGCAGGTGCCGACCGCCGCCGCGGCGCCCTTCACCGTCGGCGGCCTGCCCGCCGAGCGGCTCGCGGCGTACCCCGGTCACGCCGGGGTGCAGGCGGCGCTGGAGGCGACCCCGGCGCGGGTGCCGCGCACGGGGTTCGCCCCGGCCCCGCCGCCCGGTCACGTCAACGACGTGACCACGCACCTGACGGCGGCGGGGCAGCGGATCCTCGGGGCGAACCACCTCGCCGCCTCCCGCTCAGCCCTGCGCGCCCCGGGCGGCGGGGACGGGGCGGGTCAGCAGGCCGCGGTCGGTCAGCCCCCGCGCGACCAGGGCCGCCACCGTGCGGGCGCCGTCGACTGACAGGTGGGTGTCGTCGCGTTCCCCGTCGGGGAACGCGGGCCACTCGCCCGGGGCCAGGTGCAGGAAGGACGCGGCGCTGCCGTGCGGTCCCTGTTCCTGCCAGGTCCGCCGGGTGGCCGCGGTGAGGTCGACGAACGCGACCCCGTCGGCCACCGCGAGTTCCCGGACCGCCGCCGGGTAGCCGCCGTGGGTGGCTCCCGCCCGGCCGTCCTCGTCGAACCGGCGGCGCTCCACCGGGCTCAGCAGCACCGGCGTCGCCCCCCGGGCCCGGGCCCCCACCACCATGCGCCGCAGGTTCGCGGGGTAGTCCCGGAAGACGTCGGCGAACCGCTCGCCGGGTTTCGCGTCGTTGTGGCCGAAGGCGATGAGCACGAGGTCACCGGGCGCGACCCGGGCCAGCAGGTCGTCGTACGCCCCGGAGTCCAGGAAACTGCGGGTGCTGGCCCCCGACACCGCGAGGTTCACGACCTCGCGGTCGGTGAACCCCGCCAGGACCTGCCCCCACCCGGTCCGCGGGGCGCGGTCGGGTCCGTACTCGCCGGCGGTGGAGTCGGACGCGACGAGGATCTTCCCGCCGGGGGCGGGCGGGCCGTCCCAGCCGGTGAGGAAACCGTCGACGTCCACGTCGGCGGGGACCGCGGGCCGGTCGGCCGCCGCACCCCGCGGCGCCCCCGGGCCGGTGCTGCCCCGTTCGCCGAACCGGGCCTCGCGCCAGGAGAAACCACCCATGTCGTCCCAGGCGTCGGCGGCGACGTGCTCCCCGAGCTCGCAGTCGACGAGGTAGGCCGAACCGACCGCGTCGGGTTTGCCGCCCGGGTGCCACGGGCGCCCGAGGCGCACGCTTCCCGCCGGCAGGCCCGGACCGGTGAACCGGACCCCGCGGAACAGGAAACCCCGGGGGTTCTCCCGCGCCGTGCTGGGGGCGGCCACCCACCCCGGCCCGCAGCTGCGGACCTCCCCGCCCTCGATCACGGCGGTCGCCCGGCCGTAGACGAAGTCGACGTCACCCACCACGAGGCAGTCGCGCAGGTGGACCCGCCGCACGTCGGACCAGCCGGGGGCGTCGAGCAGCACGGTGTCCTGCATCCCCAGCAGCCGGCAGTCCTGCACCCGGATGCGGTTCCCGGTGGTGCGCAACGCGATCGCCTGGCTGTCGGGCAGGTCCGGGTGGAGCGTGCGGTCGTAGGAGTTCTCCACGGTCAGGCCCCGCAGCAGCACGTCGTCGGCCGCGACGGTCACCGTCGCGCACCCCTGGACCCAGGGCAGTCCGGTGCGGTCGCGGTCGCCCTGCCGCAGGCCGAACGTCACGACCACGTCGGCCGGGTCCCCGGTGCTGGACCGGATCTCCAGCGGGGCCGGGCGCGGGTGCACGACGAGGTGCTCGACGTAGGTGCCCGGGTGGACCACGATCTCGCGGACCCCGGGGTCCTCCAGGGCTTCGCCGATGGTCGGGACGAGGCCGGCACCCGTGCCGACGTCGAGTTTCCGTGTCATGGAACTCATCCTAGTAACCGCTTTCCGCTACGGTGGGGACATGCCCGTCACCGGTGACAGCGAACCCGCCTACCGCAACCCCGTGCTGGCCGCCGACTGGCCCGACCCCGACGTGGTCAAGGTCGGCGACGACTACTACCTGATCGCCTCGAGCTTCAACCGGGTCCCCGGCCTGCCCGTCCTGCACTCGCGGAACCTCGTCGACTGGGAACTCCTCGGGCACGCCCTCCAGGAGAACCACCCGACCACGGCGTTCCGCCTGCCCCGGCACGGCCGCGGGGTGTGGGCGTCGGCGATCCGCCACCACGACGGGCTGTTCCACATCACCTACCCCGACCCCGACTTCGGCGTCTTCGTGGTCAGCGCCTCCGACCCCGCCGGGCCCTGGAGCGAACCCCGCCTGCTGCTGCCCGGCCTCGGCCTCATCGACCCCTGCCCCTTCTGGGACGAGGACGGGACCGCCTGGCTGATCCACGGCTGGGCCGCCAGCCGCAGCGGGACGAAGAACCGCCTCACGCTCGTCCCCGTCGACCCCGGGCTCACCCACCCGCTCGGCCCCGGGCGCACGGTCGTCGACGCCGACCTGATCCCCGGTTTCGGGACCCTCGAGGGCCCCAAGCTGTACCGCCGCGGGAAGTACTACTGGATCTTCGCCCCGGCCGGCGGGGTCCCCACCGGCTGGCAGTCGGTGTTCCGCGCCACCGACCTCGCCGGTCCCTGGGAGGAACGGACCGTCCTGCACCAGGGCGACACCGACGTCAACGGCCCGCACCAGGGCGCCTGGGTGGACGGCCCCGACGGGCGCGAGTGGTTCCTGCACTTCCAGGACGCCGGCGCCGCCGGGCGCATCGTCCACCTCGAACCGCTGCGCTGGACCGAGGACGACTGGCCCGTCATCGGTGCCGCCGACCCCGGCCAGACCTGCGGCACCCCGGTCGCCGAGCACCCCGCCCCCGGACCCCGGCCCCGCCCCGCCTCCCGCGTGCCCGGCAGCGGCCCCGGTTTCGGGCCGCTGTGGCGCTGGCAGGCGAACCCGCAGCAGGACTGGTCCGAGGGCCGCCCCGACCGGCTGCGCCTGCGGGCCGTGGCCGACGACCACGGCAACCTGCGCTCCCTCCCGCACGTCCTGGGCGTCCCGCTGCCCGGGATCGCCGCGACGTTCGAGACCACCGTCCGCCTCGACCCCGGCCGCGCCGGGGTGCGGCCCGGGACGCGGGCCGGCGTGGTGGTCCTCGGCCGCGACTACCAGTGGGCCGGGCTGCGCGTCGACGACTCCGGGAACCTCGAGGCCGTCGTCGCCCGCCGCCGCCGCGACCAGTACGACGAGGAGGTCCTGCAGCGCGCCCCCGTCGGCGACGGGCCGGTCCGCGTGCGGGCCGAGATCGACGCCCGGCAGGACGTCGTCCTCTCCGTGCACCCGGCCGGGACCGGACCGGTGACCGGCCCCGCCGAACCCGCCGCCGCCGGGCACTGGGTCGGTGCCGAGCTCGCCGTGTTCGCCGCCACCCCTGCCGGCGAACCCGGTGACGGCGCCGCGGAGTTCACCGGCGCCCGGCTCGCGATCACCGAGGACGTCACCGAGGACGTCTCCGGGGACCAGCCGTGATCGCCGGGACCCTGGAGGTCGAGGGCCGCACCGTCGCCGTCCTCGACGACGGCACCGGCATGGAACGCCGACTCTCCCCGCGCCCCCACCTGCACCCCGTCCGCACCCTCGCCGGCCGCCTCGTCAGCGACGTCCGCCCCGAGGACCACCTGCACCACCACGGCGTCGGGATCGCCGTCCCCGACGTCGACGGCACCAGCTACTGGGGCGGGCGCACCCACGTCCGCGGCCAGGGCTCCCTGGAACTGGACAACCACGGGGTGCAGCGCCTCAGCGCACCCCCCGGGACCGTCGACTGGACCGACCGGCACGGGGAACCCCGGATCCGCGAGCAGCGCCGCACCACCGCCACCCCCGACCCCGAGGGCTGGCTGCTCCGCTGGCGCTCCACGCTCCACGCGCGGACACCCCTGAGCGTCGGCAGCCCCGCCACCAACGGCCGCGACGGGGCGTTCTACGGCGGCTGGCTGTGGCGCACCCCGTTCGCCACCGCGCAGGTCCACGTCGCCGAGGGGGAGGGGACCACCACCGCGCACGGCTCCACCTCGCCCTGGCTGGGGCTCAGCGCCGACGGGGTGTCCCTGCTCGCCGTCCAGCGCGGCGAACCCCTGCCCTGGTTCGTCCGCACCGAGGGGTGGGTGGGCTTCGGCCCCGCCTGGGCCGTCGACCGACGCCGGGAACTGCACCCCGGCGAACCCCTCGACGTCCACCTCGACGTCCTCGTCGCCGACGGCCACCGCGACCACGACCAGCACCGGCGCACCGCCGCCCGCCTGCTCGGGCAGGACACCCCGTGAGCGCGGTCCCCACCACGGTCCCGACCGTGGCGCTCGCCGGTGTGCACGGGTTCGGCCGCACCTACGTCGAGCGCCTCGCCGCCCGCCACCGGGCCGGGGAACTGCGCTGGGTCGCCGCCGCCGATCCCCGGCTCGCCGCCGGGGACGCGCCGCCCGGGATGCCCGGCGACGTCGCGGCCCACCACGACCTCGCCGACCTCCTGGCCCACCACCGCCCCGACGTGGTCGCCCTCGCCACGCCCCTGCACACCCACGCCGACCTGGCCGCCGCGGCGCTGCGCGCCGGGTGCGACGTGCTGCTGGAGAAACCCGCGACCACCGGCCTGGCCGAGTTCACGACCCTCCAGCGGGTCGCCGACGAGTGCGGCCGGCAGGTGCAGGTGGGTTTCCAGAGCCTGGGGTCGCAGGCTCCCGCCCACGTCCGCGCCCGGATCGACGCCGGCCGCATCGGCCGCGTCACCGGGTACGCGGCCGGCGGGTGCTGGCAGCGGGCGCGGTCCTACTTCACCCGCGCCGACTGGGCGGGCCGCCGCCGGCTGGGGGACCGGGTCGTCGCCGACGGCGTCCTGACGAACCCGCTGGCCCACGCCGTCGCGACGGCGCTGGCGGTCGCCGGCCGCCGCGGCGTCGACGACGTCGTCTCGGTGGTGGTGGACCCGTTCCGCGTCAACGACATCGAGACCGACGACACGACGGCCGTCCGGGTCGGGCTGCGGGACTCACCCGGTCTGGTCCTTGCCGGGACCCTCGCGGCGTCCGAGCGCGGGGAACCGTTCGTCGTCGCGCAGGGGACCGGCGGCCGCATCACCCTGTACTACGCCCTCGACGTCGTCGTGGAGGAGGTTCCCGGGTGGCCGCCGCTGGTCAGCCGGCACGAGCGCACCGACCTGCTCGACGACCTGCTCCGGCACCGGACCGACGGCGGGCCGCTGCTGTCCCCGCTGGCCGGTTCGGGGGCCTTCACCCGGGTCCTGGACGCCATCGTCGGCGGCCCCGCACCGCGGCCGGTCGACCCGGCCCGGGTGCGCGCCGTCGACCTGCCCGGCGACCGGCGCCTGGAACTGCCCGGGGTCGAGGAGGCCGTGGCCGCGGCGCTGGACTCGCACCGGACCTTCACCGAGCTCGGGGTGGACTGGGCCCGGTGACGAACCCGGCGAGATCGAGGGTCCCCTAGACCTCGCCGGGTTCGCCGGGTTCGCCGGGTCCCTCAGGCGCTGAGCTCGGTCTCCCCGACCCGCAGCAGCGCGTCGGCGGCCTGCTCGGGCGTCATGCGGCCGAACTCGATCTCGACCGCGACGGTGGCGATCTCGTCGGCCATGGCCGAGGCCCCCCGCGGGTACACGAACATGGTCGGCAGGTCCTCCTCCTGCAGGGCCAGCAGGTACTCGGTCGCCGCGAGGTCGTCGGGGTGCAGGTCGGCCTTGATGACCTCGGTGACCTCGCGGTTCGGCGGGACCCCCCGCGTCGTCATCATCTCGGTGTAGGCCGCGGGGTCGTTGACGAGGTAGTCGAGCAGGGCCGCCGCCTCGGCGGGGTGCTCGGTCTGCGACGACAGCGACCACAGCATCGAGCAGTCGATCGAGTGCCCGCGCCGTTCCGACGTCGTCTCCCCGGGCATCCGCAGGATCAGCAGGTCGCCCTCGCTCGCGGCGTTGTACGCCTTGAAGTTGTTCGTGGCGAAGAACTGCGAAGCGACCTTGTCCTGGGAGATGAGCTGCTGCTCGGCGCTGTTGCCCTGCACGTCGGAGTACCCCGGGGGCGGCAGCGCACCGCTGTCGCGGAACCGCTCGTTCATCGCGTACCAGGCGGCGATGCTCTCCCGGGAGGCGCCGAAACGCGCGTCCTCGGTGTAGAAGTCCTCGCCCTGCTGACGGGTCCAGGTGATGTTCGTCGTCTCGGCGACCGTGGAGTACCCCGAACCGTAGACGGTCCCGCCGGTGCTCTCGGTGATGCGCCGGCACAGCTCCTCGTAGTCGTCCCAGCTCCAGGACAGGCCGTCCGGCAGTTCCAGCCCGGCGTCCAGGAGGTGCTTCCGGCGGAACACCACCCCGAGGGTGTTCAGGCCCGCGGCGACGCCGTACAGCGTGTCGTCCACGGTGCCCAGGGCCAGGACGGTGTCCTCGACGGTCGTCGTGTCCACCTCCGCCTTCGACAGGTCCATGAGCGCGCCGCGGGAGGCGTACTCGCGCAGGCTGCGGTTCGGGACGGCGAACAGGTCGGGGGCGTCCCCGGCCGCGATGCGGGTGGCGAGCTTGTCCTGGTAGGGGCCGGAGTCCTGGTACTCGGTGCGGACGGTGATGCCGGGGTTCTCCTCCTCGAACCGGCGCACGGCCGCCTCGGTGGCCTCGGCGCGGGCCGCGTCCCCCCACCACGCGAAGGACAGTTCCACCGAGCCGTCGGAACTGCTGCTGCCGCCGCCGCTGGTGAACCGGCTGCACCCGGCGAGGGCCGCGCCACCGAGGGCGGCGGACCCCAGCGCGAAGGCGCGGCGTCCCAGCGGGCGCGACGCCAGGACGCGGGGTCCGGTCACCTGGGAGTGGTCGGTGCGCGGAGAGGGTCGTTCAGCGGGTGTCGTCATCGACGTCCTGCCCTTCCGGGGGAGTGGTGGCCGCGCGCTGCGCGGGTCGTCTCGGGTGCGGGACAGGTGGTCCCGGCCGCTCGGGGAGCGTTCGCGCCGGGACGGTGGCCCACGTCGGCCGGCCCCGGAGCCCCGACAGTAACCGCTTACCCGACGCTGCGTCCACTGTACGGCGTCTCGTATATGAGATGCGGTGTTAGCCTGCGGTGGTGACTCCCGACGTCGCCGAACCCCCCACCGGCGCCCTGCGCACCCTCACCGCGCCCTCCCGCACCGGCCTCGTGCTCGAAGCCCTGCGCCACGCGATCCTGTCGGGGGAGCTGCCCGCCGGCCGCCCGCTCGTGGAGGTCGAGCTGGCCCGTTCCCTCGGGGTCTCCAAGACCCCGGTGCGCGAAGCGCTCAAGACGCTCAGCGGCGCCGGGCTCGTCACGATGACCGACTACGCCGGTGCCGTCGTGCGGGTCGTGGACGAACGCCTGACCCGCGACGTCTTCGAGACCCGCTGCCTGCTGGAACCGGCCGCCGTGCAGCAGGCCGTCACCCGCGGCCTGGGACCGCACGCCGGCACCGCCCGTGCGGCGCTGGCCGCCGCCGCCGCGGCCACCGACGAGGCCGGCCGCAGCCTGGCCAACCGGGACTTCCACCGGGCCCTGTACGTGGCCTGCGACAACGACGTGCTCATCGGGGTGCTCGACCACCTGCGCGACCAGACGGCGCTCATCTCGGTCAACGCCTGGACCCAGCGGCCCTCCTGGGAGGCCGAGGCCGACGAGCACGCCCTCATCCTGCGCGCCGCCGAGGCCGGTGACGCCGAGGAGGCCGGGCGCCTCGTCCTGCAGCACATCGCCGCCTTCCAGCACCAGGCGCTGCGCGGGTTCGGGGACGAGCGGTGAACGGCGCTCTCGCGGGGCTGTCCGAGGCGCTGCGCGACGTCGTCGCCATCCCCGTCACCCCGTTCCGCGACGGGGTCCCCTCCCACCGGGAGTACGCCGACCTGCTGCGCCGGCTCGTCGACGCCGGGGTCCGGGTCATCACCCCCAACGGCAACACCGGGGAGTTCCACGCCCTGACCGGGCCCGAACGCCGCGCCCTGCTCGAGGTCGCCGCCCGCACCGTCGGCGCGGACGCCCACCTGCTGGCCGGGGTCGGTCACGACGTGCAGACCGCGGTCGCCGAGGCCGTGCACGCCGGCGAGCTCGGCATCCCCATGGTCATGGTCCACCAGCCCGCCCACCCGCACGTCTCCCGCGCCGGGTGGCTGGACTACCACCGCGCGGTCGCCGACGCGGTCCCGCGCCTCGGGGTCGTCCCCTACGTGCGCCAGGACTGGGTGGACGGCGGGACGCTGCGGGAACTCGGTGAGCTGTGCCCCAACGTCATCGGCGTGAAGTACGCCCTGCCCGACGCCGCCGCGTTCGGCCGGGTCCGCACCCTCGCCGGTGCGCGGCGCTTCGCGTGGATCGCGGGACTGGCCGAACCGCACGCCCCGTCCTACGCCGCCCACGGCGCCGACGGGTTCACCTCCGGCCTGGTCAACGTGAACCCCCGGCTGTCGCTGCGGCTGCGCGACGCGTTGCGCGCGAAGGACTACGAGCGAGCCGGCGGGCTCCTCGACGCGATCGCGGAGTTCGAGGAACTGCGCGCGGCCGACCGTTCCGCGAACAACGTCAGCGTCGTGAAGGAAGCGCTGCACCAGCTCGGCTGGTGCGAGCGCACCGTCCGCGCCCCCAGCACGGCGCTGCCCCCGCGGGAACGTGCGGCGGTCTCGGCGATCCTCGCCCGCTGGGGCGCGGTCGACGACCTGGCCCCGCGGCGGCCCGCCGCCGGAGGAACCACCGGGGACGTCACGGGGGACGTCGAGGCGGTGGCCTCGTGAGGATCAGCGACCTGCGGACCTTCGTGCAGCGGGTCGGGGACCGGCCGCGGGTCCTGGTGCGGGTGGACACCGACGAGGGCGTCTCCGGCTGGGGGGAGGCGTACAACCACGGGCCGGACCTGGCCCTGCCGCCGCTGCTGGAGTACTTCCTCGAACAGGTCCGCGGGGAGGACCCCCGCCGCGTCGAGCACGTCACCCAGCGCCTCCTGCGCACCGCGCGCTTCCCCCAGGGGGCGCTGGGGTCCGCGGCCATCGCGGCCGTCGACCACGCCCTGTGGGACATCACCGCCACCGCGCTCGGCGTCCCCGTCTACGCCCTGCTCGGCGGCGCGGTCCGCGACCGGGTCCCCGTCTACTGCGGCCTCTACGACGCCCCCGACCCCGACGAGGTCCTGCGCACCGCCGGGGCGCTGCACCGCGAGCACGGCCTCACCGCGTTCAAGCTCAGCCCCTACCGGGGGCCCCTGCACGGACGGCGGTGGGGGCTGGTCGTGCAGGAGGCCGCGGAGTGGTTCGGCGCGGTCCGCGCGACCTGCCCGGCGGAGTGGGAGTTCGCCGTCGACGCGCACGCGAGGATCTTCGAGCCGTACCGGGCCGTCCAGCTGGGCAACGCGCTCGCCCCGCACGACCCGATGTTCTTCGAGGAACCCATCCGCCCCGAGCACTGGGCCAGCTGGGGGCGGTTGCGCGAGCAGCTGCACCTTCCGCTGGCCACGGGGGAGAGCCTGTACAGCGCCCACGAGTTCCTGCACCTGCTGTCGGCCGGGGGAGCCGACGTCGTGCAACCCGACATCGCCGTGGTCGGGGGGCTGTCCCAGATGCGGCGCATCGCCACCGTCGCCGAGCTGCACAACGTCCTGGTGGCCCCGCACAACCCGATGGGGCCGCTGGCGACCGCCCACAACGTGCACTTCGCCGCGGCCTGCTCGAACTTCCTCGCCCTGGAGTTCAAGTTCGACGCCACCACGTGGTGCCCCGACCCGTACCTGCCCGTCGACGGCCACCTGCCGCTGCGCCCCGACCGGCCCGGCTGGGGGGTGACCGTCGACGAGGACGCCCTCGTCGAGGACGACTACGTCCGGTGGGACCGCAGCCTGCCGGTGCGGCCGGACGGTTCGCTGGCCTACTGCTGACTCCCGGGGGTCTCCTGCACCGATCGCGACGACGCGGTCGACGCGGTCGAGGCGGTCGAGGCGGGTGCCCCGCCGTGGCGCAGCAGCGGCAGCCGCTCCACGGGCAACCGCCGCACCGTCACCCCGCGCCGGGACCGCCGTTGCCGGGCCATCGCCCGTTCGGCCAGGAGCGCGGCCCGCCGCACGGCCCGGGCCACGGACGGCTCGCGCGACTGCCGCTCGCCGTCCGGCGCGGACGCCGGGTCAGCCACAGCGGGCGGCGGCGCCGGGAGCGGGCGCCGGGACCGGCGCGACAGCCTCCTCGACCTCACCCGCCGGGCCGGGGACGAGCCAGCGCGCTTCGAGGTGGATCGCGGCGAGGACGGCTGCGGTGACCAGGAGGACGCAGCAGACGACGGTGATCAACGGGGGGCTCCACGTCCTGTCGGCGAACTCGCAGGGGCACCGACCGGGGTCGGTGCGGCCGTGGGGGCGGCGCCTGCGCTTGCTGTGGCCCCACCGTGCCCCGCCCGGGACGGACCCGCACTTCCGGGCGTCCGTTGTCCCTCGTTCAGCCGCTTCCGCTCGACGCACGGTCAGCGGTCATCGCTCTGCGTCCCCGCGTGGTCGCGATCGGGACCGCTGCGGCCGATCAGGGAATGCTGAGGATCAGGCCCGGAACTGCTGCGCCAGCGGGCAGGACCGTTCCCGCCGCCCCGCCAGCCCCACGCCGTTCAGGTGCGTGATGACCGCGGCGTAGGCACCGGCGAAGGTCGTCTCCGTGTACGGCAACCCCAGGTCGGCGCAGTGCCGGCGGACCAGCGGCTGCACCAGCGGCAGGTTCGGGCGCGGCATGCTCGGGAACAGGTGGTGCTCGACCTGCCGGTTCAGCCCGCCCATGAAGAAGTCCACCGGCCACCCACCACCGACGTTGCGCGAGGACGACACCTGCCGGCGCAGGAAGTCCTGCTTCACCCCGCGCGCCAGGACCGGCATGCCCGTGTGGTTCGGGACGAACGCCCCACCCAGCAGGACCCCGAACAACGCCAGCTCGACACCCACGAAGGCCGCCGCCTTGCCCGGCGACATCGCCAGCAGCAGCACCGTGGCGTACGCCGTCCAGCGGGCGGCCAGCAGCAGCACCTCCAGGCGGCGGCGCTTGAGCGCGCCGCGGCGCAGCACCGCCGAGGCGCTGTCGTAGTGCAGGTTGAAGCCCTCGAGCAGCAGCAGCGGCAGGAGCCAGTACCCCTGGTGGGTCAGGAACCAGCGGTGCGCCCGCCCCTTGCCCTCCACCGCCCCGGGGTGGAACGCCAGGAGCTTGGAGTCGATGTCGGTGTCGCGGCCGATCTGGTTCGGGGCCGCGTGGTGGACGTTGTGCTTGCCCGTCCACCAGCCGTGGCTGAGCCCGGCCAGCAGGCTCGCCAGGCCGCGTGACGCGACGGCGTTCCACCGGGGGGAGGTGAAGATCTGCTGGTGCGCGGCGTCGTGGCCCAGGAAGGCCACCTGGCTCAGCGTCAGCGCGACCAGGGGCGCGAGCAGCAGCTGCCACCACGAGTCCCCGACGACCTGGACCAGCGCGGCGAGGGCGACCAGCGTCAGCACGGCCGCGGCGATGCGCCGCCAGTAGTAGCCGCGCCGCCGGTCCAGCAGCCCCGCCTCGCGCACGCGCTGGGCCAGGGCCGTGTACGAGCTGGTGAACTGGCGGGCCGCCCGCGCCGGGGGCGCTGCCGGGGGCTGGGCGGGGGTTCGGGGGCCGACGTCCTGGGAGCTGCTCATCGTCGTCCACCGCTCGTGCTCGGTGAGACCGGCCGCTCCGGTTGAACGACGATCCCACCCCGAGGGCAACACCGTTCCGGGGTGACCGCAACCGGGACGACCGCACCCGCGGCCGGGCCGATCGCGGGGGCGGTGCGGGACTCGGCTGCCGTTCGGCGGCCCGTACGTCAGGACCGGCTCGGCCGTCTCCGGGTCCAGGCCCGGGGTGGACTCCTCGTACCGCTCCTGCGCGGTGGTCAGCGGCGCGCCCTCGGGGCCCTGCTCGGTGCCGTCCACGTCGGTGCCGTCCAGGTCGGTGCCGTCCTCCGACGGCGACGCCCCGCGGTGGGTCCCCGCCGCCTCCGAGGCGCCGGTGAGGTCGAAGGTGCACTGCTCGGACCGCCGGCCGGGGTCGACCAGCCGCTCGGCCTCGGGGGAGCGCCCGGCGTCGGTCTGGGGGACGGGCAGCCGCTCCCCGCAGTCCACGCCGGGCGTCTCCGGGGCCTTCGCGCAGCCGTTCTCGTGCGCCGGGTCGCGGACGGTGAGGTGGGACACCGTCGAACGCAGCGTCTCGTTCGCCGGCACCTCGTGGATCCGGCACTTCCGCGACCGGCAGCGCGCCCGGCGGGACGCCCGGGGTGTCCCGGGCCGCGCACCGGGTAGGGGAACGGCATGGACCGTCGCCTGTCGCTGACCTTCATCGGGACCGCCACGGTCCTGCTGCGCTGGGGGGCGCTGACGCTGCTCACCGACCCGAACTTCCTGCACCGGGGGCAGTTCGCCTACCTCGGCAAGGGCATGGTGTCGCGCCGGCTGACCGAACCCGCCCTGTCCGTGGCCGACCTGCCCCCGCTCAGCGGCGTCGTGCTCTCGCACCTGCACGGCGACCACTTCGACCGGGTGGCCCGGCGCGGCCTGGACCGGGCGGTGCCGATCCTGACGACTCCGCACGCCCGCCGGCGGCTGACCGGCCGCCACGGGTTCCAGGCGGTGCAGGGGCTGGCCACCTGGGAGTCCACCACGCTCACCGCCGGCCCGGACCAGGTCCGCGTCACCGCGACCCCGGCCCGGCACGCGCGCGGGCCGGTGCAGGCGCTGCTGCCGCCGGTCATGGGCAGCGTGCTGGAGTTCGGGCCGGTCGGCGGCGCCGTCGAGCGCCGGGTCTGGGTCTCCGGCGACACGATGGACGTGCCGGAGCTGCGGGCCATCCCGCTGCGGTACCCCGACATCGACGTCGCCGTGCTGCACCTGGGCGGGACGAGGGTGCCCGGAGGGCTGGCGGGAGGGCTGCTGGTGACCCTGGACGCCGTGGCCGGCACCGACGTCCTGGAACTGGTGGACCCGGTGCAGGCGGTCCCGGTCCACCACGACGACTACGGGGTGTTCCGCTCCCCGCTGGCCGACTTCCGGGCCGAGGTGGAGCGGCGCGGCCTGAGCTCCCTGGTGCGCGTCGTCGAGCGCGGGGAGACGGCGCAGTTCTGACGGGCCGGGTCCGGCCCGCCCGGGTGCGCGGGCTCAGGGGCGCGGGTCGTTCCGCACCCACCGCCGTCCCCGGGTGGGGCCGCCCGCCGCGGCCTGGCAGCGCGGGCAGATCCACGCCACGCGGTCACCGCTGCCCCCGGTGAGGGGGTCGAGGTCGCTGAACTCCACGTGCGGGAACCGGGCGAGACCGGCCCGTCGCAGCGGCACCCCGCACGCGGTGGAGTTCTGCCCCGGCTGCCACGCGTGCGCCTCACCGGCCGGCAGCCGCGACCCGCCGTCGTCGGGCACCCACGTCCGGGCCGCGGCGGTCTTCACCGGTCCCCCCCGGTGAGCAGGGCGGCGCCCTCGCTGCGGGTCAGGCGGACGTCGACGACGAGGGGGACGTCCCCGGCCAGGGCCTCCACGACCGCCCCGGCGATCTGCGAGCGCCGGCGCACCTCGATGAGGTCGACGTGGCCGGGCAGGTCCACGTCGCCGCGGGCGGGGTCGTCGGTCACGTCGCACACGACCAGGACCCCCGCCGCCTCCTCGACGGCCTCGACGGCGTGCGCGAGGGGCCCGGCCAGCGCTTCCCGGGTGCACACCCCGACGTGCAGGCGGCCCGGTGCGAGCCGCCCCGTGAGCCACGAGGCGAACTCGCCGTCCCGCTCGGGCAGGGCGACGTCCCCCTCGGGGTACTGGGTGAGCTCGTCGTGCAGGTGCTGCACGAGGGCGTGGGTGAGGGGGTCCGGACCGGTGGTGGGGTGCTCGGGCACGGCCGCTCCGCTCTGCGCGCGATCGACGGCCTCGGCTCGACCGGTTCCCACCATGGCCCTCGCGCGTCAGCTCCGCAATCCCACCGGTGCCCGTCGGTGGCCCGTGCTCCGACCGGGTTCCGGCGGGGTGGGGAGGCAGCGGCGAGGGGCGGGCAGCGGTGACCGGGGTCGAGCTCCTCAACTCCGGCTCCGCGCGGCCGATGTGTCCCAGGTGCACTCGTTCGCGTGCACCCCCCTCGTGCGTCCTGCGCATCGAAGCCACCTGGAGACGACGTGCCGCGGTTCCTGCTCGACCTGAGGGTCAGCACCAAGATCATCAGCAGTTTCGGGGTCGTCTGCCTGCTGCTGCTCACCGTGGCCGTCGTGGGCCTGGCCCAGCTGTCGCAGGCCCAGGAACGCCTGCAGGTCATGAGCGAGGAGAGCGTCGCCGGGCAGCAGGCGCTGGGCAAGGTCGCCACGTCCTCCCAGCGCGCCACCAAGGACCTCTTCGCCCTGGCGCTGGTGCCCTCGGACGAGGCCAAGGCCACCTTCGAGGAGGACCTGCAGGGCCTGCTGGACAACTGGGACGACTACGTGGCCACCGAGCCGCAGGTGCCCGCCGACCAGCTCGAGGCCGTCACCGCCGCGCTGGAGGAGTACGAGGCCGGCACCTCGGTGCTGGTCGGCATCGCGATGTCCGGTGACCAGGTGAAGTTCATGGCCACCCGCAACGACGAGTCGATCCCCGTGACCGAGGGCGGCATCGGCCACGGCACCACCGGCGACACCCTCGGCGTGGTCCAGGACACCGCCACCGCCCAGGCCACCGAGGCCGCCGCCGCCGGCAAGGCCGCCTACGAGCGCGCCCGCCTGGTCCTCGTCGCCGTCGCCGCCCTGGCGATCGCCCTGGCCGTCTCGCTGTCGGTGCTGATCTCCCGCTCGATCGCGGGCCCGCTGGGCCGCACCCGCCGCGTCGCCGAGGCACTGGCCGCCGGTCGCCTCGACGAGCGCGTCCAGGTCGACAGCCGCGACGAGGTCGGTCAGACGGCCGCCGCGCTGAACACCGCGCTGGACCAGGTGTCCGGGGCGATCCGCACGATCGGCCAGAACGTCACGAGCCTGCAGAGCGCCTCCGGCAGCCTCGGCGCGGTCGCCGGCCGCCTGTCCGCCGGTGCGACGGAGTCCTCGGCCCAGGCCGACGTCGTGCTGCTGGCCTCCGGTGACATCGCCACCAACGTCTCGACCGTCGCCGCCGCCGGCGAGGAGATGACCTCCGCCATCCGCGAGATCGCCTCCTCCACCGCCGACGCCTCGCAGGTCGCCTCCGCCGCGGTCGCCTCCGCCGAGGACGCCCGCAACACCATCGAGCGGCTGTCGGTCTCCTCGCGCGAGATCGGCGACGTCGTCAAGCTCATCACCTCCATCGCCGAGCAGACGAACCTGCTGGCGCTGAACGCGACCATCGAGGCGGCCCGGGCCGGGGAGATGGGCAAGGGTTTCGCCGTCGTGGCCGGTGAGGTGAAGGAACTGGCGCAGCAGACCGCCCGCGCCACCGAGGAGATCGTGGGCCGCGTCAACGCGACCCAGGCCGACGCCGCGTCGGCGGCGGCCGCGATCAGCGAGATCACCGAGGTCATCTCCCGCATCGACGGCCTGCAGGCCACCATCGCCGCCGCCGTCGAGGAGCAGTCCGCGACGACGAGCGAGATGGTCCGCAACGTCACCGAGGTCTCCAACGGGTCGCAGGAGATCACGAACAACATCTCCGGGATCGCCTCGGCCGCGTCCCGGACCACCGCCGACGCCGGGGCGACGCAGGCCGCCGCCGACGAGGTGTCGGGCGTGGCGCGGGAGCTGCAGGCCGCGGTGGGCGCCTTCCGCCTCTGAGGTCGCAGGTCGCTCCCCCCGGTGGCCGGCCGGCTGCCGGGGGGAGCGGCTCCGGGTCCCGCCGGGTCCCGATCGTCCGCGGGGCGGCTCGCACCGGTCCGCTCCGCGGGTCGGTCCTGCCGGCCAGCGGTTCGCCGCGGGTGCCGCGGGCGCGGGCCCGGCGGGTCGTTCCGCTGGTCACCGCGCGGGGGACGGGCGGGGAGGGGTCGGCGACGGCGGCGACCAGGCTGGAGACCTGCGGGGCACAGGCGCCCACCCGCGGCGGCGGGACCCCGACGAGGACTGCGACCACGGCCAGCGGGCCGCGGTCAGGAGCAGCAGCACCGGGTCGCGCACCGCCGTGACCACGAGCGTGCCCCCCCGGTGCTGTGACGCTGGAGGGCGGGGACCTGCGCGGCGAAGGAGCGGCGCACCAGCGAGGTGCGGGCCCCCGGGACGACGTGTTCGGCCGGCCCGCCGAGCAGGATCCACTGCACGAACCCCAGGCCCGAGTCCCCGACGAGCAGGGCGGGCAGCAGCGCCACCGACGGCGCGAGCGATCGCCCGCTGCCCACGGGGTCCGGCAGGCACCTTGGTCACCCGGGGCAGCGCCCGCGAGGCGCTGGTGGCGTCCAGTCCCGGCAGCAGCCCCGGTGTGAGCGTCCTGCCGTGCAGGCCGTGAACCCCAGCGGGGCGCGCAGGCCGGAGGGGGTCCTGCGCGCGGGGCGGCCCACGCGGGCGGGGCGAGGGGACCCGTCGGTGGGGGAGGACTGGCGGGGCGCCGGTGTCGACCGTCGAGCCGGGGCGTCGGCAGGACGTCGCTCACCGGGCGGTCGGAAGGGCAGGGCATCAGGTCCGTTCCCGTGCGGGGTCCCCTCGTCGGCCGAGGGGGTCGCTCGCCGGGGCGTGGTGGTCACCGGCAGGGCCCGTGAGGAGCGGGTCCACCGCAACTGACCATCCGCACTTTCCAACAAACCGATTGGTCTGTACTCTGGTCGTCGACCACCGCTCGCCCCGGCGATCGGTGAGCAGGGAGCCCGCGCTCCCGCACTGCCTGCTCCCGCGACCGAGTCGCCGGTGGCGGTCAGCTGGAAGACCACAGACGAACGGAGCCCCACCATGACCAGTGCCACCACCCGATCCGTCGACGTCGTCGTCGTCGGGGCCGGTCTCGCCGGCCTGACGGCGGCCGACCAGCTCGTCCAGGCCGGTCACGACGTCGTCGTCGTCGAGGGCCGCGACCGCGTCGGCGGCCGCGTCCGCACGACCGAGGTCGCCGGGGTCCCCGTCGACGCCGGCGCCACCTGGGTCGGCCCGCACCACACCGAGGTGCGCGACCTGGCCAGCCGGCTCGGTGTCCAGCTGGTGCCCCAGTTCCACACGGGCAAGGGCCTGTTGTCCTTCGACGGGCGCCGCCGGGTCGAGAGCGCCACGGCCATGGCCCCGTGGGTGGTGCTCGACGTGACGCGGATCCTCAACACCCTGCAGAAGCTGGCCGACGGCCTGTCCGTCTCCACCCCGTGGGAGCACCCCGACGCCGAGAAGCTGGACTCGGTGTCGCTGGGGGAGTGGCTGACGTCCAAGCTGGTGTTCAAGGGCACCCGGAAGTTCGTGAACATGATCAGCCTCGTCCACTTCGGGGCACCGGTCGGCGACGTCTCCCTGTTCAACGCCCTGCGGTACATCCGGACCCTCGGGGGCCTCGAGGTCATGCTCAGCGTCGAGGGCGGTGACCAGCAGGACCGCGTGCTCGGCACGGTCCACGGGCTGGTCACCCGCTACGCCGAGGCCGTGGGGGCGCCGATCCTGCTCGACTCCCCGGTCGAGCGCATCACCACCGTCGGGGACCGCGTCACGGTCCGGACGGCCGGCGAGACGATCGAGGCCCGCTACGTCGTCGTGGCCGCCGCGCCCGCGCACCGCGCGCAGATCGAGTTCTCCCCGGCGCTGCCCGACCAGCACTACGGCCTGTCCCGCAGCTGGCGGATGGGGTCGCTGAGCAAGGCGTTCGCCGCCTACGACCGCCCCTTCTGGCGCGGGGAGGGCCTGTCGGGCGAGGCGGTCTCCGACGACGGGACGGTCTTCCTCACCTACGACGTGAGCCCGTCGCCCGAGGGCCCGGGGATCCTCATGGTCTTCTGCGACGGGCGCCGGTTCGACGGCTACGAGGAGCCCGAGCGGCGCCGTCGCGTCGTCGAGCAGCTCGTCCACCTGTACGGCGAGCGCGCCCGGCGCCTGATCGACTACACCGACTTCTCGTGGGGCAACGACTCCTTCGCCGCCGGTGGCCCGAACCCCGCGGTCGCGCCGAAGGCGTGGACCTCCTTCGGGCGGTACCTGCGGGAGCCGGTCGGGCTCGTGCACTGGGCCGGCAGCGAGACGGCCGACACCTCGAGCGGGACGCTGAACGGCGCGATCCTGTCCGGCCAGCGCGCGGCGCGCGAGGTCGCCGCCCGGCTGGCGGCCGCGGTGACCTCCGCCGGCTGAGCCGGCGGCGGATCCCGCTCCCCGACCGGGGGCCGGGCGCGGTGCGCCCGGCCCCCCTCCACCGCTGGACGACCCCGACCGACGACCGCAGGAGAGCCGATCGTGAACATCCTCATCGTGGGGGCCGGGCTCGCCGGGTCCGCCGCCGCGTTGCACCTGTCCCGGGCCGGGCACGCCGTGACCGTCGTGGACTCCATCACCGAGCCCTACCGGGGCGGTTACATGCTGCAGCTGGACCAGCGGGCCGAGCGGTGCATGTCGGACCTGGGGCTGGGGGACGTGATGGAGAAGCTGTCCATCCCCGCCCCCGACATCGCGATGGTCCACCGCGGCCCCCGGGGGCACCGGACGGTGACCACCGTGGACCCCCGGGGGTACAGCCTGGTGCGGCGCGGGGACTTCATCAGGGCGATCTCCGAGCGCGCCGCCGCCGAGGCGCCCCTGCACCTGGGCCGTGAACTGGTCGGTGTCGAGCAGCGCCTCGACCACGTCGTGGCCCACTTCCGCGACGGGGACGCCCAGCGGTACGACCTGCTGGTGGGGGCGGACGGCCTGCGCTCGACCGTGCGCCGGCTGGTGCTGGGCCCCGACGAGGAGTTCGTGCACGAGAACGGCTGGACCAACGTGTGGGTCGACGTGCCGATCGACGTGCTGGGGCGCGACCGGTCCGAGATCCACTTCGGCAAGGGGTCGGGGGCGTACTTCTTCCCCTACCCCGAGGGTGACCGGGCGCTGTACCTGGCCTTCACGCCCACCGGCGGGCGCCTGTCCACGGTGCCCGAGATGATCGCGCGCGCCCGCCGCGAGGTGGAGGTCGGCGGTGGCGGGGCGAGGGTGTCCGCCGCGCTGGCCGCCGCCGACCCCGCTGCCGTGCGGCTGACGCGCTTCGCGCAGGTGCGGATGCCGCGCTGGCACGCCGGGCGCGTGGTCCTGCTCGGTGATTCCGCCTACTGCGTCGACCCGATCTCGGGCGTGGGCACCACCGCGAGCCTGCTGGGCGCCGAGCGCCTGGCCGCCGCGCTGGGCCGGCACGGCGGGGACGTCGACGCGGCCGCGCGCGCCTACACGGCCGAGATGGCGCCCCGGGTCCGGCTCTGGCAGCGCACGACCGCCGGTTTCATGGAGGCGGGCAGCGGCGGCCGGGCCGCCGAGCGCCTGCACGGCGTGTCGGAGCTGGCGCGCGCCGCCCGGGAGCTGGTGCGGCTCGGCCGGCGCTGACGGGACGGGGCGGGACCGGCCCCTCGACCTCTGTGGGAGCGCGGCACCAACTGATAGTGTGCTCTCACTAAGGCCGAGGGGCCCCGTCCCCCGCCCGGCCGTCGGCACGACGCGAAGGAGCAACCGTGAAGTTCGGCATCCTCAACATCCCCTACGCGTCGCAGTACGCCGCCGGCCGGGAGTCGGCCGCGGACGTGATCGCGCGTGATCTGCGGGTGACGCGCTGGGCCGATCAGTACGGTCTGGACGAGGCGTTCTTCGCCGAGCACTACACGTTGGGGATGGAGCCCAGTCCGGCGCCGGACGTGATGATCGCCGCGGCGTCGCAGGTGACGCGGAACATCAAGCTGGGGGCGGGGGCGCACCTGTTGCCGTACCACCACCCGGTGGCGTTGGCGCACCGGATGTTGTGGTTGGACCACTTGACGGGGGGCCGGTACATCGCGGGGGTGGCGCCGGGGGCGTACCCCAGTGATGCGCAGTTGTTCGGTACCGG
>NZ_JBJLSK010000031.1:0-38978 GCF_050871965.1 Kineococcus lubricus | reverse complement strand
GTCGACCTCACCCCGCGGGGTGAGGTCGACGTCCGGCACCTCGTCGTCGTCCTCGTCGTCGCGGTCGTGGTGTCCCGGGCCCTCGTGGCCGGTGGCGTGGTCCACCCCGGCGAGGAACCCGCGGGCGCGCTCGGTGCGCGGGTAGGACTCCAGCAGCCCCCAGAACTGCCGCGAGTGCGTGGGCACCAGCAGGTGCGCGAGCTCGTGCAGGATCACGTAGTCCAGGACCCAGCTGGGCATGCCCTGCAACCGGCTGGACAGGCGGATGCTGCCGTCGGCGGGCGTGCACGACCCCCAGCGGTGGTGCTGGTTGTCGACCCAGGTGACCGATCGGGGCCGGGCCAGCCCGTCGAGGTGGCGCCGCGACAGCTCGCGGGCCCGTTCGAGCAGGTCGCCCTCGAGGGGGTTGCGGCGACGGTCGGCCGCCTCCAGGCGCGTCACCATCCGCTCCACCCACTCGCGCTCCTCGGCCCGCGTGAAGCGGGCCGGGATGAGCACGACGGTGCGGTCCCCGTCGCGGTAGGCCGAGACGGTGCGGGTGCGGCGCCGGCTGCGGCGGACGTCCACCTCGGTGTCGGTGAGGTCGATGTGCGTGACGTGCGCCACGGTGTCCTCGGGGACGTCACCGTCAGCCCCACCTGCGGCACCGTCGGGTGCCTCGACCGCCGCGCGGGCAGCGTCGAGGGCTGCAACACCCTCCTGGTGAGCCCTCACCTCCGGCAGGTTACCCTCTGCGCCCCCTCCCGGGGCGGAAGCCGTGATCCCCGCAGCGCGTGCCGACGCGCCGCGCGGCCCGGTTCGGGGGACGATGCGGAGCGGGAGCACGGCCCACCGCCGGGTCGGGGCGTCCTGACGGAGCACCGTCCCGCGCGGACCGTCGAGGCCGGCCCAGCACGGAGCCGGCCGCCGGACACGATCGAGGAGGCACCATGGCCGAGACCTGGAGCGGCGAGTTCTACTGCGTCAAGTGCAAGGAGAAGCGGGAGGCCGAGGGGCAGGTCGTGGAGACCAACGGCCGCCGCATGGCGAAGGGCAAGTGCCCGGAGTGCGGCACGAACCTCAACCGCATCCTCGGCAAGGCCGGCTGAGCGGACGGCCCCGGTGGTGACCCGCGGCGGTCACCACCGGGGCGGGGCTGTGGACGACGCGCCCGGGCCGGCTCGGGCCTGCGGCACAGTGGCCGCGTGCCCGACCCGGCCCCGCGCCCCAGCCGTCCCCCCGCCGCGCCCGTCCCGCCCGGGGTCCCGGTCCTGCGCCGCCGCGACGGGCTGGTCCAGGTGGGCTCCTCGCCCCGCTCGGCCCGGCTGCACCGGTCGGACGAGCTGCCCCGCGACAGCGGTACCGGCGGGCCGGGCGGGCCGGAGGTGTCCGACGAGGTGCGGGCGTGGAGCGCCTACGACCGCGAGGGGGCCGGTCCCCGCGACCGGTCGCGCCGGCGGACGCGCTCGGCGGTGGCCGTGGCGGGGCCGGCGGCGACCGCCGGGGCCGTCGTGGCCGTGCTGGCCGACGCCGGCGTCGGGCGGCTCCTGAGCGACCGGCCGCTGCCGGGGACGACGACCGGGTCGCAGCACCCGGCGGACCTGCTCGTGCTGGTCCACGACCACGTCGCGGACCCGGTCGTGGCCGACGGGGTCCTGGCCGACGGCGTCCCGCACCTGTCGGTCGTGCTGCGCGACACCGACGCGGTCGTCGGCCCGCTCGTCCTGCCCGGCCGGTCGGCGTGCCTGCGCTGCCTGGACCGGTGGCGCACCGACGCCGACCCCGCCTGGCCCGAGCAGCGCAGCGCGCTGCTGCGGGCCGCGCCCCGGCCCCCCGATGCCGCCACGACCCGCGTCGTGGCCGGCCTGGCCGGCCTGCAGGTGCTCAGCCACCTCGACGGCCTCACCGCGAGCACCGTCGGGGCGAGCCTGGAGGTGCTGCTGCCCGAGGGCCGGGTGCGGCAGCGCTGGTGGCGGCCGCACCCGGCCTGCGGGTGCCTGGACCTGCCGGTCCCCTGAGACCGGCGGTCGGGGTCAGACCGCGACGAGGTCGCGGTCGGGGTCGACCGCCGCCTCGGCGCGCGCGGCGGCGACCTCGGCCCGGGCGGCCGCGACGAGCGCACGGCGGACCGCGACCTCGGCGCGCCGGCGGGCCCGCAGGGCGCGGGCGGTGCGGACGCGGGCCGCGTCCCGGTGCAGGGAGGCCACCCGCTCCCGCAGCAGTTGTTCCTCGACGTACGACATGGCGACTCCAGTGGTGTTCAGGACGTGGCGTTCACGGGTGGGTGCGCGCCCGGGTTCAGGCGGCGACGGGGTGCTTGCGCGGACGGCCGCGCGGGCGTTTGCGGGGCACGACGACCCCGGCGAGGACGAGCTGGCCGCCCCAGACGCCCCAGGGTTCGGCGCGCTCGAGAGCGCCTGCGAGGCAGGCGGTCGCGAGCGGGCACTCCTGGCACAGCGACTTGGCGAGTTCGACGTCGTCGGGCTTCTCGGCGAACCAGAGCTCGGAGTCGAAGCGGCGGCAGGGCAGCGGGTCCGGCGTGTGGCGGCGGGTCACGCCGCTCACCTCCTTCTCTCGTCCGGGGTTCCCGGTGTTTCGAGTGGTGACGGTGGTTCGGTGGCTCGTTCGGGGCCTGCTGGTCGCGGGCTGCGAAGTCATCTGTGTTTCTCCGGCGGTGGTGGTTCGGCGTCGAAGAGCCCACGAACGCAAAATGGCCGCGGACCCGAGGTGTCGGGATCCGCGGCCAGGAGGCTGCCGGTCTGGTCGAGCTAGACCGGTGGACTCGAAGTCGAGGGTCCCGAGAACGGGAGGGAGGAGGTGCCGTAGACGGCCTCGTCGGTGCGCCGGCGCCCGGTGGCGGGCAGCAGACGCACTCCACCCGTGGTCATGACCCGGGTGGACGCGTGGCTGCGTTCCCACGAGACGCACTGCACGGCGACCGGCGTAAGGGCCTGGGCGCGGGTGGCGGCGACGAGGGCATCGGCGACGATGCCGGTGTTCGCGATCGTGGTGCTGTCCATCGTCCTGCCCTCCTCTCCTGCGCAGCCGCGCGGACCCGATGGCCGCGCTGTGTGGATTCGACTGTAGGGGTACCCGACGAGCAGTGACAACGTCTTTTTCCGCGGTTCCGCCCGGAGATTTCTGGTGACGTTCTCAACCACCAGGGGAAACGTTGCCGCGCAACGGATCAGCGGTTCCTCAGCCCGCCAGGACCTCGAGGACCTCCGCGCCGTACCGCTCCAGCTTCGCCGGGCCCACCCCGGTGATCCTCGACAGCTCCGCGGTGCTCGACGGCATCGCCTCGCAGATCGCCACCAGGGTCGCGTCGGTGAACACCACGTAGGCGGGGACCTCCGCCGCCCTGCTCGTCGCGCTGCGCCACTCGCGCAACCTCTCGAACACCGCCTCGTCGTAGCTGGCCGGGCAGTCCGCGTGCCGGCGCAGCTTGCGGTCCACCGCGGCGCTCAGCGGGTTCCCGCACACCCGGCACGTCATCGGCCCGCTCGAACGCGAGGGCGACGACGACGCAGCCGGCTTCGAGCGACGACCGGCGGGGGTGGCCTGCGGACGGACCGCGTCGAGGAACCGGGACGGTTTGCGCGTCGCCCGTCCCCCCGGGGTCCGCGAGTTCGCCCACGACAGGTGGATGCCCTCACGGGCCCGGGTGATGCCGACGTACAGCAGCCGGCGTTCCTCCTCGACGTCCTCGGGCGTCTCCGCGAACGAGATCGGCAGCAGCCCCTCGCTCACCCCCACCAGGAACACCACGTCCCACTCCAGCCCCTTCGCGGCGTGGAACGAGGCCAGGGTCACGCCGTCGACGGTCGGGGCGTGCTGGGCCTGACCGCGTTCGACGAGCTCCTCCACGAGGTCCGACAGCGTCGCCCCCGGCCGCTTGGCCGCCAGCTCGTCGGCCAGCACCACCAGCGCCTGCAGCGACTCCCAGCGCTCGCGGGTCGCCCCGGCCGCGCTCGGCGGCTTCTCGCTCCAGCCGGCCGAGCTCAGCACCGCGCGCGTCTCGGCCCCCAGCTCGTGACCCGGCAGCGCCGCGCGGGCCCCCCCGCGCAGCAGCACGATCGCGTCGCGGACCTCCTTGCGGGAGAAGAACCGCTCCCCGCCGCGCACGACGTACCCGACCCCGGCGTCGGCCAGCGCGGACTCCAGCGCCTGCGACTGGCCGTTGGTGCGGAACAGGATCGCGATGTCCTTCGCGCTGCGACCGGCGCGGACCTCCGCGGCGATGCGCGCCGCCACCCCCGACGCCTCCGCGACGTCGTCGTCGTAGGCCGTGAACGACGGCGGCGGCCCCGAGGGCCGCTGCGCGATGAGCTCCAGCCGGGCCTGCGCGTGCACCCCGGTGGCCGTCGACAGCACCGAGTTCGCCAGCTGCACGACCTCCGGCGTGGAGCGGTAGTCGCGCACCAGCCGCACGACCTTCGCCGACGGGTGCCGCCGGGGGAAGTGCAGCAGGTGCTCGGGGGTGGCCCCGGCGAAGGAGTAGATCGTCTGGCTGGCGTCGCCGACGACGCACAGGTCCTCCCGGCCCCCCAGCCACAGGTCCAGCAGCCGCTGCTGCAACGGGGAGACGTCCTGGTACTCGTCGACGACGAAGTGGCGGTACTGCTCGCGCACCGTCGCGGCGACGTCGGGCCGCTCGTCCAGGATGCCCGCCGTCAGCAGCAGGACGTCCTCGAAGTCGATGACGGCGCGGTCGGTCTTGACGTCCTCGTACGTCCGCACGAGCCGGGCCACCGTGGGCAGGTCCAGCCCGCCCGGCTCCCCCCGGCCCGCAGCGGCGGCGACCCTCACGTAGTCGTCGGGGTCGACGAGCATGACCTTGGTCCACTCGACCTCGGCGGACAGGTCCCGGATGCGGGTCCGGTCGGCCTGGACGCGCAGCCGGTTGCAGGCGTCGGCGATCAGCGGCGCCTTGTGCTCGACGAGGTTCGGCAGCGTGCCGCCGATGGCCTGGGGCCAGAAGAACTGCAGCTGCCGCAGCGCCGCGGCGTGGAAGGTGCGGGCCTGCACGCCCGCGACGCCCAGGTCGCGCAGCCGGGTGCGCATCTCCCCCGCCGCGCGCGCGGTGAAGGTGACGGCCAGGACGCGGTTGGGCACGTACGCCCCCGAGTGCACGCCGAAGGCGATGCGGTGGGTGATGGCGCGGGTCTTGCCCGTCCCGGCCCCGGCGAGCACGCAGACGGGACCGTCGAGCGTCGTCGCGACCTCGCGCTGCTCGGGGTCGAGACCTTCGAGGACGGAGTCGGCGTCGGGGCGCAGGGTGGTCGTCGTCATGGCCCGGGCATCTTCCCCCACCGCGGCCGTGGTCCGCGGCACGAGGGGCGGCGCGTTGTGGACGACACGCCGGGGGAAGATGGCCGTGGGTCCCGCGGTTGCAGCGGGGACCAGGTCATCCACAGCCGTGGTGACCTCCCCGGAGGAGGAGCAGGACGTGTCCACGATCGAGGCCCCCGCGGCCGGCACCGTCACCATGTTCACGACGACGTGGTGCGGGTACTGCCGCCGCCTGAAGTCCCAGATGGACCGCGAGGGCATCAGCTACTCCGAGGTCAACATCGAGGAGGTCCCGGACGCGGCCGAGTACGTCATGCAGGTCAACGGCGGCAACCAGACCGTCCCGACCCTGCTCTTCCCGGACGGGTCCGCGGCGACCAACCCCTCCGTGGCCGAGGTCAAGGCCAAGCTCTCCTGACCGGCACCACCTTCCGGCCCACCGGCCCGCGCGAGTTCGCCGACCGGTGGGCCGTCTCACTGCCCCCCGCGGCGCGCGTCGGGATCGACGGGGCCGTCGACGCCGACACCCGCTGGTACGCCGGCCACCTCGCCGACGCCCTGCGCGCCCTCGCCCGGCCGGTCCTGGTGACGGACTGGCAGGGGTTCTGGCGGCCCCGGTCGCTGCGCTACGAGTTCGGCCGCGACGACCCCGACGCCTACTACGACGGCTGGTTCGACGTGCCCGGGGTGTACCGCGAAGTGCTCGAACCGCTGGGGCGGGCGTCGGGGCGCTGGTGGGTGCCGTCGCTGTACGACCCCGGCACCGACCGGGCGTCGCGGGCCCCGCGCGAACCGGTCCCCGACGACGCGGTGCTGGTGTTCGCCGGGTCGTTCCTGCTGCGCGGCGACGTGCGCTGGGGCTTCGACGCCGTCGCGCACCTCACGACGTCGGACGCGGCGATCCGCCGGCGGGTCCCCGCCGGGGACGGCGACCGCGTCGTCGGCGGCTGGAACCGCTACCTCGACCAGGACGACCCGGCCGCGGCCGCGGCCGTCGTGCTGCGCTGCGAGGACCCCCGGCACCCGGCGGAACGGCTGCCCGGCTGAGGGGTCAGCCCCAGGGGCGGTCGTCGACCGGCAGCGGCCCGCCGTACCAGGCCTCGATGAGCCGGCGCGCGATGGAGACCCCCGGCGGCGGCAGGACCCCGCCGGTGCGCAGCTCCTCGGCCAGCTCCTCGCGGGTGAACCAGCGGGCCAGGGCGATCTCGTCGCCGTCGACCCGGATGTCCGTCGTCACCGCCCGCGCCGCGAAACCCACCATGAGGCTCGCCGGGAAGGGCCACGGCTGGCTGCCCAGGTAGCGGACGTCGTCGAGACCGGCGCCGATGGTGATCCCGGCCTCCTCGAACGCCTCCCGCCGCACGGTGTCCTCGAAGCACTCCCCCGGCTCGACGAAACCGGCCAGGACCGAGTAGCGGTTCGCCGGCCAGATCGGCTGGTGGCCCAGCAGCAGCCGGTCGTCCGGGGAGACGATCGCCATGATCACGGCGGCGTCGGTGCGCGGGAAGTGCTCGCGGCCGTCGGGCTCGGTCTTGACCCAGCCCGACGTCGTCGCGGTCAGCGGCGCCCCGGTCCGGGGCGAGAAACGCGTCACCGCGTGCCAGTTGCCCATCGCCAGCGCCTCGGTGAACAACCCCGCGTCCAGGGCCGGCAGCTCCTGGCCGACCTCCCGCAGCCCACGCCACTCCTCGCCGCCGGCGGCGCCGTCGGTGGCCTCCGGCTCGGCGTCGGCGGACACGACCGCCACGTGGTGGACCTCCCGGTCCCCGTCGCGGTCCACGCCGAGGTACAGCTGCAGGTCCTCGGGCCCGGGAACGGGCACCTCCGCGGGGCTGCGCAGCACCAGCCGCGGCCCCTCGGGCGTCGTCACGACCGGCGCGCGGCCGGCGTGCAGCCGCAGGACGCGGGTGTCCGGCGAGTCCCACAGGTCCGCCAGGTGCGAGGGCGACGTGCGGTGCGCCCCGGCCCGGTCGAGGTGCTGGCGGGACAGCGCCAGATCGCGCAGCGGAGGACTCGGGAGCGGCACAGGGGTCACACCTGCACCCTATGCAGCCCCGTTCGCAATACCGTGGGGGCGTGCCCGCCCGCTCGCCCCGTGTCCTCGCCGCCCTCGCGACCGCCGCCGTGCGGGGCCTG
The DNA here is from genome assembly GCF_050871965.1 of Kineococcus lubricus. NCBI lineage: Bacteria > Bacillati > Actinomycetota > Actinomycetes > Kineosporiales > Kineosporiaceae > Kineococcus > Kineococcus lubricus. Next base: position 31,571 of record NZ_JBJLSK010000031.1, on the reverse strand, counting down.
GACGTCGTGGCGGCCGGGCCCGCCGAGGCGGGCGGGGCCGACTTCGACGTCGCCGTCGTGCTCGGCGCCGACCACCGGCGCTACGTCGTGCGCGCCCCCCGCCGGGCCGCCGCGGCCGCCGCGCTGGACACCGAGGTGGAGCTGCTCAAGGGCCTGGTCGAGCCGCTGCCCTTCGCCGTCCCCGAGGTCGTGGGCGCCCTGGCGCTGCCCGACGGCGGCCGGTGCGTCGTGCACCCGGAGCTGCCGGGGACGGCGCTGGACCCCGCCACGCTGCGGCCGGGCCCCGGGCTGGCCGCCTCCCTCGGGGCGGGGCTGGCCGCGCTGCACCGCATCGACGCCGCGGTGTTCACCGAGGCCGGCGTCCCCGTCTACGACGCCGAGGAGTACCGCCGCCGCCGGCTGTCCGAGCTGGACCGGGCCGCCGGCACCGGTCACGTGCCGCCGCGGCTGCTGACCCGGTGGGAGGCCCTCATGGAGGAGGTCACCCACTGGCGCTTCGCGGCGACCCCCGTGCACGGCGACCTCGTCGGGGAGCACGTGCGCACCGACGGCACCGTCCTGACGGGCATCACCGGCTGGGTGGACGCCAAGATCGCCGACCCCGCCGACGACTTCGCGTGGCTCGCCGTCGGCGCCGACCCCGACGCCCTGGAGTCGGTGCTCGAGGCGTACGCGCACGCGCTGCCCGAACCCCCCGACCCGGACCTGCTGCTGCGGGCGCGGCTGGCCGGGGAGCTGGCCCTCGCGCGCTGGCTGCTGCTCGGTCTGCGCCTGGAGGACGCCGAGATCGTCGAGGACGCCCGGCGGATGCTGGACGAGCTGGCCACCCACGCCGACGCCACCCCGCTGGCCTGACCCGTGCGTCGCCTGGTGCGCCTGGCCTCGGTCAACGCCGCCTCCGGCCGGGACCTGCGCACCGGCCGGATCGACACCGCCGCCCTCGTGAGCGCCGTCGCGGCGCTGGACGCCGACGTCGTCGCGGTGCAGGAGGTCGACCACCTGCTGCCCCGCAGCGGCGGCGCCGACCAGACGGCCGCCCTGGCCGCCGGGCTGGGGGCGCGCGGCTGGTTCGCCGCGACGCTGCACGGCACCCCCGGTGAGCCGCTGGGAGTCCGCGAGGCCCACCGGACGCTGCCCGACGAACCCTCCTACGGCATCTCGCTGCTGGTGCGCGGCGACCACGACACCGCGCTGGGCTTCCGGGAGCTGCGGATGCCCGCCGGGCGGGGGCGGCTGCCCGTCCTGGCGCCGGGCACCGGGGTGCGCTGGATCCCCGACGAGCCCCGCGCCGTCGTCGCCGCCGTCGTGCGCACCCCGGCCGGGCCGCTGAGCGTCCTCGGCACCCACCTGTCCTTCACGCCCTGGCAGGCCGGCCGGCAGCTGCGGGCCGTGCACGGGTTCGCCCGGACCCTGCCCCGCCCGCTCGTGCTGCTCGGGGACCTCAACCTGCCGCCGGGGGTCGTGCGCCGGGTGCTGCCCTGGCGGCCGCTGGTGACCGGGCCGACGTTCCCCGCGCCGTCGCCGAAGGTGCAGCTCGACCACGCCCTCGCCGACGGCCTGCCCGCCTCGGTGGGCGTGGCGGGGCGCATCGAGCGGCTCGGGGGCAGCGACCACCGGGCGGTCGTGGTGGACCTGACGTTCTGACCCGCCCCGGTGGCCCGGCGGGGGCTCAGGACGCCACCGGCACCGACCGCACCAGCCGTTCCAGGTCGCCGGCGTCCAGCAGGTCCACGGGCCGGACCGTCTGGCCGGTGGAGGCGTAGAAGAACGCGGCGCTCACGTCCTCCAGGGGCACCCCGTGCCAGCGCGACCACGCGAGCCGGTACACGGCCAGCTGCACGTCGCGGGCGCGGGCCGCCTCCCCCGTGGGCGGGCGGCCGGTCTTCCAGTCCACGACGTCCCACCGGGTCCGCCCGTCCGCGCCGGTCGCGGCGAACACCGCGTCGATCCGGCCGCGGACGACGAGGTCGGCCACCGGCGTCTCGACCGAGACCTCCACGAACGCCGGGTCGCGCGAGGCCCACTCCGAGGCGAGGTAGGCCCGCTGCAGCGCAGCGAGTTCGGAGTCGTCGGCGGCGTCCTCGTCGGCGGACCCGGGGAGGTCCACCAGGTCGAGCAGGGAACTGGCGGTGAACCGCTGCTCCAGCCAGGCGTGGAACGCCGTCCCGCGCCGGGTGGCCGGGCGCGGTTCCAGCGGGACGGGCCGGCGCAGCTGCAGCGCCAGCGCGTCGGGGTCCTGCGCCAGGGCCACCAGCCGGGACGCCGACAGGTGGGCCGGCAGCAGGACCCCCGGCGCCTCCTGGGCCGCGGCGCGCTCGGCCAGCAGCAGCTCGGCCTGCTCAGCCCACGACCGGGCCTCCTCGTCGGGGTCCGGCCCGGCGGGCGCCCCGGCCAGGGCGGCCCGGACCAGCGCCGCGCCCGCCTCGACCTCGGCGCGGCGCGAGGCCAGCGGGTCCACCGGCCACACCACGCGCTGCGGCTCGGCCGTCCGCGGGTTCACCGCGTCCGGCTCCGGCGGCGCCGCCGGGGGCAGCGACACCAGCCCGGGCACGGCACCGGGCGGAGCCTCGAGGACCTCGCGCAGGAACCGGGACGGCTCGCGGGGCTTGGTCGCCTCGTCCCAGTACGCCCCGGACAGCAGCAGCTCGGACTTGGCCCGGGTGAAGGCCACGTAGGCCAGCCGGCGCTCCTCGGCGAGCTGGTGCTCCCCGCACGCGCGCATGAACTCCTCGCGGGCGACGTCGAGCTCCTTCTGCGTCGCGGCGCGCTCGATCGCGAAGTGCGGCAGGCTGGAGCGGTCCCCGCGCAGCGGGTAGGGCAGCACGCCCAGGGAGCTCGTGCCCCCGAGCCAGCCCGGGTCGGTGTCCCCACCGGCGGGGAAGCTCCGCTCCACCAGGCCCGGGACCGCGACGACGTCCCACTCCAGCCCCTTGCTGGCGTGGACCGTCAGCAGCTGCACGGCGTCCGTGGACACGTCCGAGGCTCCCGGCTCCAGCCCGCGCTCGCGGACCTCGGCGGCGTCCAGCCAGGACAGGAACCCGCCCAGGCCCGGCCGCTGCGAGCTCGCCGAGAACGACGCCGCCGCGTCGGCGAGGGCGTCGAGGTTGCTGCGCTCGAACGACGGGGAGCTGCCCGGCCGCGCGGCGACCTCGACGTCGAGCAGCAGGGCCCGCTCCACCTCCCCGACCAGGTCCGCGACCGGCAGGTGGGTGCGGGTGCGCAACCGGCGCAGCGCCGCGGCCAGCCGCGCCAGCCGGCGCAGCGCCCGCGGCGACAGCCCGCGCCCGTCCGGGCCCCGCCAGCCCGTCGGCGGCAGCTCGTCGAGGGCCTCCACCAGGCTCACGGCCTCGACCTCGTCGGGCAGCACGACCACGTCGACCGGGTCGAGGTCGCTCTCGGCCTGGTGGCTGCGCCTGCGCTGCAGCTGACGGGCCCACACCCCCAGCGCGGCGAGGTCACGCGGGCCGAGCCGCCAGCGCGCGCCGGTCAGCAGGCGGGCCAGGTGGTCGCCGCGGCCGGGGTCGTGCAGGACGTGCAGGGTCGCGACGACGTCGGCGACCTCGGGCGTCGACAGCAGGCCGCCCAGGCCGACGACCTCGACGGGCAGCCCGGCCGCGCGCAGCGCCCGCTGCAGGACGACGAACTGCGACCGCTTGCGGCACAGCACCGCCGCGGTGCGCCGGGGGCGGGGGTCGGCCCCCGGCACGGCCCGCTCGGCGGCCAGTCGCTCGGAGTCGGCGCGCCACACCTCGGCCAGCCGGGCCGCGACCTCGGCCGCCTCCTCCTCCACGGTGGCCGCGAACGCCGTCCGCACCCGTCCGGTCCCGGCGTCCGGGCGCGGTCGCAGCACCGCGACGGCCCCCGCGTCCTCGCCGTCGTTCAGCGGTGCGGCGACGACGTTCGCGGCGGCCAGGACGGCGCGGTCGTTGCGCCAGCTCGTGGCCAGCGGGAGCCGGCGCGCCGGGGTGTCGTCGGCCCGCCGGAAGTGGGCCGGGAAGCTCACCAGGTTCCCGGCGCTGGCCCCGCGCCAGCCGTAGATCGACTGGTGCGGGTCGCCGACGGCCGTGACGGGGTGCCCGCCGCCGTACAGCGCCCGCAGCAGCGCGAGCTGGGCGTAGCTGGTGTCCTGGTACTCGTCGAGGAGCACGACGCGGTGCCGGGCGCGCTCGGTCTCCGCGACGGCCGGGACCTCCCGGGCCAGCCGGGCCGCGAGCAGCACCTGGTCGCCGAAGTCGAGCTGCTCGGCGTCGCGCTTGCGCCGCTGGTACTCCAGCAGCAGGGGCAGGACCTCCTTGCGGGCCCGCTGCACCGCCAGGACCGCGGCGACCTTCGCGTAGGGCTCCCCCGGCACCCCCGCGCCGAGCTTGGCGATGCTCCGGTCGTCCTTGGGCAGGGTGCGCACGTGCGCCTCGACCTCGTCGACGAACCGCGCGAGGTCCTCGGCGTCGACGAGGTGCTCGGCGCACTCCCCGGCCAGCTGCAGCAGCGCCGCGGCCAGCGTGCTCGGGGCGGCCTCGACGCCGGGGAGGTCACCGCGCCAGGACTCCACGACGTCGGAGGCCAGCTGCCAGGCCCCCGCGTCGGACAGCACGGTCGACTGCGGTTCGACGCCCAGCCGTAGGCCGTGGTCGACCACCAGGGACGCCGCGTAGGCGTGGTACGTCGAGACGACGGGCTCGCCCTCGCCGAGCTCGTCGCCGCCGGCCGGGCCCAGGCCGTGCGCGCGCAGGGACCGCAGCCGGCGCCGGACGCGCTCGGCCAGCTCCCCGGCGGCCTTGCGCGTGAACGTCAGGCCCAGGACGTCCTCGGGGGCGACCAGGCCGTTCGCCACCAGCCACACGACGCGCGAGCTCATCGTCTCGGTCTTGCCCGACCCCGCGCCCGCGACGACGAGCATCGGCTCGACGGGCGCCTCGATGACGGCGACCTGCTCGGGGGTGGGGGCGGGCCGGCCCAGCCGGGCGGCGATCTCCAGGGCTGAGAGCATCAGCGGCCCCCTTCCTCGACGACGCTGCGCCCGGCGTCCTGGGCCGGGCAGGAGGTGAAGACCGGGCAGTACGCGCAGTGCGGGCCGACGACCGCCTCGAAGGTCGCGGCGGCCATCCCGTCGGCGGCGCGCTCGACGAGCTCGCGGGCCCACTGCGGGTCCTCGTCGTCGGCGAGCGCCGGCTGCTGCTGCTGGGGGGCCTTCTTCTGGTTCCCGCCCAGCTGGACCAGCGCCGCGCCGCCGGACTCCCGCGCGGGGCCCGCGGCGCCCAGCCCGCCCTCCTCGACGGCCAGCTGGTAGACGCCCAGCTGCGGCAGCCGCGCGAGGTCGGCCCCGGACGGCTGCGTCTTGCCCGTCTTGAGGTCGACGACGACGGGACGGCCCTGCGCGTCGCGCTCGAGGCGGTCGACCCGGCCGCGGATGCGGGCGCGCCCGACCCGCGCGTCGACGTCGAGCTCGACGCCGGCGAGGGTGCGCCCGGCCCGGCGGGCGTCGCGGTAGTACTCGGCGAGCTTGTCGACCATGCGCTCGGCGCGGGCGCGGGCGCGGTCGGCGACCCAGCCGTCGGGCAGGCCCAGGGTGGGCCAGAGCAGGTCCAGGCGCCGGCGCAGCTCGAAGGCGTCGGCGTCGGGGGCCTCGGAGGCGATGCGGTGCACCAGGTTCCCGATGGACTGGCTCGTGCTGTCCGCGGGGCGGGCGCCGGAGCTCTCCATCAGCCAGCGCAGCCCGCAGCGCTCGAAGCTCTCCACCCGGGAGGGCGAGACGGCGACCTCGTCGTCCGGACCGCGCAGGGGCCCGGGGTCGGTGAGGTCCTCGATGCCGTACCAGTCGGCCGGGTCGGCGCCGGGGACGCCGGCGCGGGCGAGGGCGGCCAGGCGCGCCGCGGCGCCGGCCCGCCGCTCGGGGGTCTCGACGGCCTCGGGGGCGCAGACCACCTGGCGCAGCCGTGCGACGAGCGCGGGCAGGGACACCGCGCGGGGGACGGCCGCGACCGGCCGCTCCTCGTCGTCGGTGCCCTCCAGGCCGGCCGCGGCGGCGACGAGGTCCACGAACGCCGACGGGCGCTCGTCCTCGGTCCGCACGGCCGTGACGACCAGCTCGTCGCGGGCACGGGTGACCGCGACGTGGAACAGCCGCAGCTCGTCCTCCAGCACGGCCCGGCGGGCGCCGGGCCCCTGGGTGTCGCGTCCCTCCAGGACGTCGACGAGGGCCTGCGCCCCGAGCAGGGAGCCGCGCAGCCGCAGGTCGGGCCAGACGCCCTCCTGGACCCCGGCGGTCACGACGAGGTCCCACTCGCGGCCCACGGCGCCCTGCGGGGTGGTCAGCGTCACCGCCCCGGTGTCCGGGGCGCGGTCGGCGAGGGTGTCGGAGGGGACCTCGGCGGCCAGCTGGTCCTTCAGGAAGCGGCCCGCGCTGCCCGCGCCGGGGAACCGGTCGACGTAGCGGCCGGCGGCCTCGAACAGCGCCAGCACGGCGTCGAGGTCGCGGTCGGCGCGGGCGGCGTCCGCGCCCTCGACGGTGGCGCCGGCCAGCGCCGCGCGCTGCCAGCGGGCGGCGAGCCCGGTGGCGTCCCAGACGGCCCACAGGACGGTCTCGGCGGAGGCGTCGGGGGCCAGGGCGGCGCGCCGGCCCGCGCGCAGGACGGCGGCCACCCGCGCCGCGGGGGCGAGGGCGGGGTCGTCGGCGTCGAGCCGGGCGAGGTCCGCCCCGGGATCGGCGCCGGGGTCGGCGTCGGGGTCGGCGAGCACCTGGGCGAGGGCGCTGGTCAGCACGACGTCGCTGCTGCGCCCGCCGCCGGCGGCCAGCTCGGCGCGCCGCAGCGACTGCCGCAGCCGGCGCAGCGCCACGACGTCGGCGCCGCCGACGGGGGAGGTCACGAGGTCGTGCGCGAGCTCGTCGGTCAGCTCCGCCGGGTCGAGCACCACCTTCAGCGCCGCCAGCAGGGGCCGGACGGCCGGCTCGTCCCGCACGGGCACCTCGGCCAGCGGGACCGCCATCGGCACGCCGGCGTGCGTCAGGGCTCGGCGCAGGGCGGCGGTGTGCCCGGCGGACCGGACCACGACGGCCATCCGGGACCAGGGCAGGCCGTCGAGCAGGTGGCGCCGGCGCAGCCGCTGGGCGATCCAGGCCGCTTCCTGGGTCGGGGAGCCGAGGACCGCGACCTCGACCAGCCCCTCCCCCTCGCGGCCGGGCCCGGCGAGGCGCTGGGGGGCCCCGCCCAGGGCCCCGATGCGCGCGGACACCGCGCGGCCGACCCGGTGCAGCCCGGGCCGCTGCCGGTGGTCGGTGCCGAGCACGACCGTGCGGGCGGGGGCGCCGCGGACGGCGAAGCGGTCGGCCAGGGTCGCGGCCGCGCGGGCGTCGGCGCCGCGGAAGCCCTGCGTGACGCTGTCGGGGTCGGCGGTCAGGACGAGGTCGCGGCCACCGGCGACCGCCTCCAGCAGGCGCAGGCCCGCCGCGGACAGGTCGTGGGCGTCGTCGACGGCCACCAGGTCCCAGCGCGCGCGCTCGGCGGCCAGCAGCTCGGCGTTCGCGCCGAGGGCCACCACGGCCTCGTCGACGACGGCGGCCGGGTCGTAGGCCTCGAACCGGCTGAGCGCGTTGACCTGCAGGTACTCCTCGAGCAGGGCGGCTCCGGCGACCCACTCGGGCCGGTTCTCCCGCCGCCCCAGGGCCAGCAGGTCGTCGGCCCGCAGGCCCCGCTCCACGGCGCGCATGATGAGGTCGCGCAGCTCGTTGCGGAAGCTGCGCAGCCCCCAGGAGTCGCGCGGGACGTCGTCGGGCCAGTCCGGGACCCGCGGGGCGCCGAGGGGGGCGCCGTCGGCGTCGGGCAGCTCCTCGGGGTCCTGGTCCGCGCCGGGGTCGGCCGCGGTGACGGCGAGGTGGCCGCGCAGCAGGTCGGCGAGGATCGCGTCCTGCTCGGCCCCGGAGATCAGCCGCGGCGGGGGCAGCGCCTCGCTGACGTGGACGCGGCGCAGGATGCCGAAGGCGTAGGACTGCGGCGTGCGGGCCGCCGGCTGCCCCGTGGTGCGCCGCAACCGGTCCGACACCTCGTCGCGCAGCAGGTCCGCCGCGCGGCGGGTGGGGGCCAGCACCAGCACGCGGTCGGGGGCCACGCCGTCGCGCTCGACGCGGGCCGCGACGAGCTCGCGCAGCGTGCGGGTCCGGCCGGTGCCGGGGGCCCCCAGGACCACCAGCGGGCCGCTGCCGGGACGGGTGGCCAGCACCTCGTCCTGGCGCGGGTCCGGGCGCGCGGCGACCCGCGCCGTCCGCTCGGCCCGGCGCAGCCGCGGCACCGGCGGGCGGCGGGGCGCGTCCCCTCCCCCGCCGGGCGTCCGGTCCGGGCCCTGCTGGTCTCGAAGCACGGGCGTCACGGAACCACAGGGGTCCGACACGACCCTGCCGGCGCGTGCGCCAGCCCCAGCTCGTCGACGAGCGCCGCCACGTTCGACGCCGCGTTGAGGGAGTACAGGTGCAGCACCGGCACCCCCTCGGCCAGCAGGCGGCGCCCGTCCTCGACCGCGACCCGCATCCCCTCCTCGCGGAAGGCGCCCCGGTCGTCGAGGAACGGGTCCAGCCGCCGGTGCAGCCACGACGGCTCGTGGCCGTCGGTGAGCCGGCGGGTCACCTCCAGGACCTTGGGACTGGTGACGGGCAGCAGCCCCGGCAGCAGCGGGACGTCGCAGCCGGCGGCGGCCAGCCGGTCGCGCAGCCGCAGGAAGTCCTCCACGTCGAAGGTGAGCTGCGCGACGGCGAACCCCGCCCCGGCGCGGAACTTGCCCAGCAGGTGCCGCAGGTCGGTGTCCGGGTCCGGCGACTCCGGGTGCCCCAGCGGGAAGGCCGCCACCCCCACGGACTCCGCGCCGCGCCCGAGCGCGAGCCGGACCAGCTGGTCGGCGTGCTGGAACCCCTCCGGGTGCGGGCGCCAGGGCGCGCGGGGGTCCCCGTGCGGGTCCCCCCGCAGGGCCAGCACGTCCCGCACGCCACCGGCCAGGAGGTCGTCGACGACCTGCGCCAGCTGGTCGGCGGACTGCCCCACGGCGGTGAGGTGGGCGACCGGCCGCAGCGGGGTCGAGCGCGCGATCCGCGACGCGAGGTCGAGCGTCCCGGCCCTGTCGCCGCCGCCGGCGCCGTAGGTCACCGAGGCGAACAGCGGCCCCAGCGGGGTGAGCCGCTCCACGGCCCGCCACTGCCGCGCCGCGGTGGCCTCGTCGTGGGCGGGCGAGAACTCGACGGAGAACCGCCGCCGCGCACCGCGCAGCTCCTCGACCAGGCTCACCGCTCCTCCTCCTCCCACGGGGCGGTCCACGCCCCGGCGTCCCAGCGGGCGGCGGCGAGGTCGACCCGCACGTCGGCGGCCGCGTGCGCCAGGCGCCGCAGCGGGGTGCCCTCGGCCCGCCAGCGCCGCAGCGCCTCGGCCGCCAGGTGCGGCGGGGTGCTGCCGTCGGCGCGCAGGACCCGCCACCACGGCGCGCCGGACCCGAAGCGGCGCAGCACGTTGCCGACGAACCGCGGCCCCCGGTCCCCCACCCGGGCCCCGACGTCGCCGAAGGTCAGGACCCGGCCGGGCGGGATGGCGTGGACGACCTCGAGGATCTCCTCGGCCCGCTCGGGCAGCGACGACGTCACCCGGCGAGCGTGCCACGTCGCCGGAGCGTCAGGGGTGCGGCCAGGGGTTGGGCAGCGCGCCGTCCAGGCCCTTGGTCTGCTGCATCATCACCGGCGCCGTGCGGCCCACCCCGGGGTTGGGTTCGTGGCCGTGACCGAGGACGTGACCGATCTCGTGGTTGACCACGTACTGCCGGTAGCCGGTGCGGTCCTCGCCGTAGTCGGGGATGGCCTCCACCCACCGGTACCAGGTCAGGACGGCGGCGTCGCCGGTCCGGCACGACATGGTCCCCCGCGTCCGCAGGGGGCGGCACAGCGCGGCCGAGGTGTCCGGCGTGGCCAGGACCAGCCTCGTGTCGGCGTCGCCGTCGGTGCGGGCGAAGCTCACCGCTCCCCCCGCGCCCCAGCCGCGCGGGTCGTTCAGGACGGTCAGGGCGAAGCCCGCGAACGCCACCGGGTCCAGCACCCCGGCGTCGAGGAGGTCCTGCTCCACCTCGACCCGCACGGTCCGCACGCGCGCCGAGGCCGGGGCGGGGCTGGACCCGGGCACGACGGCCAGGACGCCGCCCCCGCCCTGCGGGACCTCCCGGCGCAGGACGCCCGCGGTGACGTCCGCCGCGGTGAGCCCGGGCGGCGGCGCGGGGGTGCTGGGAGTGGCGACCGGGGTCTGCGAGGGGGTCTGAGAGGGGGTCTGCGTCGCGGGGGACGCGCTCGTCGAGGTGGGACCGGAGGTGGCGCCGGCGCCCGCGGCGCTCGGGGTGCGGGTGCACCCGGCGAGCAGGAGGCCGGCGCCGCCGAGCAGGACGGCCCGGCGGGCGGTGACGGCGGGGTCGCTGCGGTGGCGGTGATCAGCGGGCACGACCGCAGCATGTCACCGCGCGGGCACCGGCCGTGGACGGCCCGGGCCCGCCCCGGTGCGCGCGGGGTCCGTCCGCCGGAAGCGAACCGGGGCGCCGCCCGCACGCGGCGGCGACTAGCGTGGGGCAGGGCCGTCCCCCGCGGGGCGACCCCTGTCGAGATCGGCGAAACCCTGGAGGGGGCTGCGGTGGAGGTTCGGATCGGCGTGCAGAACGTCGCGCGCGAGCTGGTGTTCGAGTCGGCGCAGACCAGCGAGGAGATCACCGCCGCCGTCACGGAGGCGCTCTCCGCCGGGTCGGTGCTGAAGCTGGCCGACGAGAAGGGCCGTCAGGTCGTCGTGCCGGCCGCGTCCATCGGCTACCTGGACATCGGCGCGCAGGAGAAGGGCAAGGTCGGCTTCGGCATCGCCTGAGGAGGCCACGAGCCGCCGGACAGGGGGGTGGACCGGACCGGTCCACCCCCCTGCCCGTGCTCCCGGGGTGACCGCTGCGGCGCCCGGGCACCGCGCACGGTTACCATGGTCGGGTTCAGGGTTGCCCGGTCGCCAGTCACGATCGGCTGCCGACTGCCGCGACGCGGCCGCACGCCCCGCCTGACGACCTCCCCCGCCGGGGGCTCCGACGCACCACCGAGCCCGCCGTGCGGGTCCGCGCGGGCCCGGCCGCCGTCGCCCCTCCACGGGAGACGCATGACCGACACGAGCACCACCGCCACCGGCCCCGACGCCGGTCCGGACGACGAGACGTCGCCCACCGCGCACCACATCGGCACCTTCGCCGAGCACGGGGTCGACCCCCGCATCGCCCAGTCGCTGGCCGGGGCGGGCATCACGACGCCGTTCCCCATCCAGTCGATGACGCTGCCGGTGGCCCTGACCGGCCACGACATCATCGGGCAGGCCAAGACCGGCACCGGCAAGACCCTCGGCTTCGGCGTCCCGCTGCTGCAGCGCACCGCCGTCCGCGGCGACGCCGACTACGACCGGCTGCCGCACCCGGGCGCGCCGCAGGCCCTCGTCATCGTCCCGACCCGCGAGCTCGCGGTCCAGGTCGCCGGTGACCTGACCACCGCCAGCCGCAACTACCCCGCGCGCATCCTGACCGTCTACGGCGGCCGCGCCTACGAGCCGCAGATCGCGGCCCTGACCGAGGGCGTCGACGTGGTCGTCGGCACCCCCGGCCGGCTCCTGGACCTGGCCCAGCAGCGCCACCTGGACCTGTCGAACGTGATGTGCGTCGTCCTCGACGAGGCCGACGAGATGCTCGACCTCGGCTTCCTGCCCGACGTCGAGCGCCTGCTGAGCCAGACGAACCCGGCGCGGCAGACGATGCTGTTCTCGGCCACGATGCCCGGTCCGGTCGTGGCGATGGCGCGCTCGTACATGCGCCAGCCCACCCACATCCGCGCCGTCGACCCCACCGACGACGGCGCCACGGTCGCGGCGATCACCCAGTTCGCGTACCGCACGCACGCCCTGGACAAGGTCGAGGTCCTCGCGAGGATGCTCCAGGCCACCGGGCGGGGGCTGACGATCGTGTTCAGCCGCACCAAGCGCACCGCGGCGTCGGTCGCCGAGCAGCTCACCGAGCGCGGGTTCGCCGCGGCCTCCATCCACGGGGACCTGGGGCAGGGGGCGCGCGAGCAGGCGCTGCGCGCCTTCCGGCACGGCAAGGTCGACGTGCTCGTCGCCACCGACGTCGCCGCCCGCGGCATCGACGTCGAGGACGTCACGCACGTCGTGAACTACCAGTGCCCCGAGGACGAGAAGACGTACCTGCACCGCATCGGCCGCACCGGCCGGGCCGGCAACACCGGTGTCGCGGTGACCTTCGTGGACTGGGACGAGCTGCCCCGCTGGAGCCTCATCGACAAGGCGCTGGGCCTGGGCTTCGGCGAGCCGGTCGAGACGTACTCCACGTCGCCGCACCTGTTCGACGACCTCGGCATCCCCGAGGGCACCACGGGCCGGCTGCCGCGCACCCAGCGCACCCGCGCCGGGCTCGAGGCCGAGCAGGTCGAGGACCTGGGCGAGGTCGGGGCGGCCAAGGGCCGGCGCGCGCGCTCGGGCGGTCAGGGTGAGCGGTCCCGTCGCCCCGAGCCCGTCGAGGAGGGCGTCGTCGAGCCCCGCGAGGAGCGGCCCCGCCGCACCCGCACCCGCCGCCGGACCCGCTCGGGGGTGGACGTGGTGGCGGACGCCGTGACCGCCGACGCCGCCGAGACCCCGGCTCCCGCGGACGCCACCACGGCTGCCACCACGGACGCCCCCGAGGCGCCCGCCGCGCCGCGACGCCGCCGGCGCACCCGCGTCGCCCCCGCCGAGCAGGCCCCGGAGACGGTCACCGACTGACGTCGGCCAGGACGCACGAGGGCCCCTGCCGGATCCGGCAGGGGCCCTCGTGCGCGTTCAGGCCTCGTTGAGGACGAACGAGCGCACGGCGTCGGCGACGAGCTGGACGGCGATGGCCGACAGCAGCAACCCGGCGACCCGGGTGACCAGCAGGACCCCGGAGTCCCCCAGCACCTTGTGCACGAGCCCGGCGAACCGCATCGCGAGCCACAGGGTGACGTGGACGGCGAGCACCCCGAGGGCGACCGCGGACCAGTCCGCCCAGCCGCGCGACTGCTGGACGAAGACCATCGTCGCCACGATGGCCCCCGGCCCGGCCAGCAGCGGTGTCCCCAGCGGGACCATCGCGACGTTGACCCCGACGGTGCTCGTCGGCTCGTCCCCCTTGCCGGTGAGCAGCTCGAGCGCGATGAGCAGCAGCAGCAGACCACCGGCGGCCTGCAGGGCGGGCAGCGAGATGTGCAGGTAGTCCAGGATCCGCTGCCCGAAGACGGCGAAGGCGACGATGACGCCCAGGGCCACCAGGACGGCCTGGCGGGCGGCGCGGGAGCGTTCGGCCGCGCTGAAGCTGGACGTGAGGCCCAGGAAGATCGGGACGGTACCCAGCGGGTCCATGATCACGAAGAGGGTGACGAAGCTCTCGCCGAACAGTTGCCAGTTCACGGGAGCGGGTGCACCGCGCGCGTCGACGCGGCGATCGCGTCGAGGCGTTCCAGGGACTCGGGGTCGGTGGTGTTCTCGCCGAGCCGGTTCCGCTTGCCCGCGCCGTGGTAGTCGCTGGACCCGGTGACGAACAGGTCCAGGTCGCGGGCCACCTCGCGCAGGTGGGCGCGCTCGGCGTCGGAGTGGTCGCGGTGGTCGACCTCGAGGCCGGCCATCCCGGCCTCGGCCATCGCCTCGATCTCCTCGTCCGCGATGCAGCAGCCGCGCTTGGACGCGGCCGGGTGCGCGATGACGGGCACCCCGCCGGCGTGCCGGACGCGGCGCACGGCCTCCACGGGGTCGGGAGCGGTCTGCGGGACGAAGTACTTGCTGCGGCCCGACAGCAGCGTCGCGAACGCCTCGTCCCGGTCGCCGACGACACCGCGGGCCACGAGGGCGTCGGCGATGTGCGGGCGGCCGATGGTCGCGGCGCCGTGGACCTGCTCGAGGACGTCGTCCCAGCGCAGGCCGGTGTCGGGGGTCAGCCGCTCCACCATCTGGCGGGCCCGGCCGACCCGCGAGGCGCGGGACTCGGCGAGCATCCCCACCAGGACGGGGTCCTCGGGGTCGTGGAGGTAGGACAGCAGGTGCACGGACACCCCACGGAGCAGACAGCTGATCTCGACCCCCGGCACCAGCCGGAGTCCCAGTCGATCGGCCGCGGCCGTGGCCTCCGGCCAGCCCGAGCTCGTGTCGTGGTCGGTGAGGGCGACGACGTCGAGTCCGGCCTGCGCGGCGGAGGCGATCACGTCGGCCGGGGATTGTGTCCCGTCGGACGCCGTGGAGTGCGTGTGCAGGTCGATGCGCACGGGTCGACTTTACGCCGCGCGGGGCCCTCCCCCGTTCACGCGCGGGCCGGGACCGCCTCGGCGGCCCAGCGCAGCCGCGGCGACAGGGCCCCGCAGGGCACGTCGAGCTCGTGGGCGGGGTCGCGCAGGTCGACGAGGTGCAGGTCGTCCAGCAGGGTCAGCCCGGCCGAGGCGGGCCACAGCAGCGCCCACAGCCAGACGGCCCCGGCCTCGCCCACCAGCACGGCGCGGTCCCCGTCGGCGGGCACGGTCCACAACGGCGTCGCGGCCCCGGCGGCGTGCAGGCGCACGGCGGGGCGGCCGGTCGTCAGCCCCTCGCCGGGGTCGACGTCGTCGCGGCCGGCGAGGTGGGCGCCCAGACCGGTGCCGGGCTGCTCGGCCACCAGCAGGACGTCCGCCACCGGTGAGCCGCCGGCGGGGCCGTGGTGGGGGCCGCTGACGGCCACCGCGACGGCCTGCGCCTCGTGCTTGCCGTCCCGCACGCAGCGGGTGCCGGTCACGAGCCACCCGTCGGGCAGCGGCCACGGCAGCCACACGGGCACGTCGGAGTGGCGGGCGACCCAGGCCAGGTGCTCGGCGTCGGCCGGTTGCGGCGGCTGGAGCGGGACCACCTCCCCGTGGACCGCGCAGGTGTACCCCGAGTGCCAGATGCTGGGTGCCCGCACCGCGCCGTCGCAGCGGGGGCACTGCGAAGTACCGCCCATACCCCACGGTCACCCCGACCCGGCCCCACCGTCAACCTCTGGTGACTGTGCGTGCACGGGCGTTCGTGGGCGGGGTGACGGCCGCCACCGGCGGGGGCGATGATGAGCCGGTGACTGCGCAGACGACGACCGGATCCGGCGGGCAGGCCGGCGACACCACGATCGAGGACGTCCTGGACCGCCAGGCCCCCGAGGCGGCCGGTCCCACCGTCGAGGAGGACGCCGAGACCGCCGGGGACCCCGAGGACGCCGACCGGCACCGCTCCGTGCCCCGCTCCGCCGCCTTCCGCCGGTTCATCGCCGACGGCTGGGGGCCGCGACCGGCGCAGGACCTGGACGCGGCGCCGTTCGCGCCGTACGCCGCGCGCCGCCGCGAGGTCCTGTCGTCGCTGTTCCCCGGCGAGCTGCTCGTCGTCCCGGCCGGCACCCTCGTCCGGCGCTCCAACGACACCGACTACCGGTTCCGGCCGCACTCGGCCTTCGCGCACCTGACCGGCCTGGGGACCGACCAGGAGCCCGACGCGGTGCTGGTCCTGCACCCGGACGGCGACGCCCACCGCGCGGTGCTGTACGTGCGCCCGCAGGCCGGCCGCGACAGCGAGGAGTTCTTCGCCGACGCCCGCTACGGCGAGCTGTGGGTGGGGCCGCGCCCCACGCTGGAGGCGTTCGCGGCCTGGACCGGCCTCGCCGTGCACGACGTCGCGGCCCTCACCGACGAGCTGAGCGCCTCCCTGGCCGGGGCGAAGGGGTCGCGGCTGCTGACCGAGGCCGACCCGGGCGTCACGTCCACCGTGGCGGCGCTGCGCGGGCAGGTGCCCGAACGGGCCGACGACGAGTTCGCCACGGCGCTGTCGGAGCTGCGGCTGGTCAAGGACGAGTACGAGGTGGGGCAGCTGCGCGAGGCCGTCGCGGCCAGCGCCCGCGGCTTCGAGGAGATCGTCCGCGCCCTGCCGCGGGCGGTCGGCCACCCCCGCGGCGAGCGGGTCGTGGAGGCCGCCTTCGACGGCACCGCCCGCGTGGAGGGCAACGCGGTCGGCTACGAGACCATCTCCGCCGCGGGCGACCACGCCTGCACGCTGCACTGGATCCGCAACGACGGCCCCGTCCGGGCCGGCCAGCTGCTGCTCGTCGACGCCGGCGTCGAGGTCGACTCGCTGTACACCGCCGACGTGACCCGGACGCTGCCGGTGGACGGCACGTTCACCGAGCCGCAGCGGCGCGTCTACCAGGCCGTGCTGGACGCCGCGGAGGCCGCCTTCGCGGTCGCCCGGCCGGGGGTGCGGTTCCGCGAAGTCCACGAGGCCGCCATGAGGGTGATCGCCGAGCGGCTGGGGGCGTGGGGGATGCTCCCGGTCGACGCCGCCACGTCGCTGCAGCCGGAGGGGCAGTTCCACCGCCGCTGGATGCCGCACGGCACCAGCCACCACCTCGGCCTGGACGTGCACGACTGCGCGCAGGCCCGCAAGGAGATGTACCTGGAGGCGGAGCTGCGCGAGGGGATGGTCTTCACCATCGAGCCGGGTCTCTACATCAAGACCGAGGACGAACTGGCTCCCGCGGAGCTGCGCGGGATCGGGGTGCGGATCGAGGACGACGTCCTCGTGACCGCCGACGGGGTGGAGAACCTCACCGCTGGCCTGCCCCGCACGCCCGAGGCCGTCGAGGCGTGGATGGCCTCGCTGCGCTGAGGCGCGGGGCCCCGCCGGGGCGGTGCGGGCTCAGCCCGCCGCGCCGCCCCGGTCGTCGCGGTCCTGCCCGTCGCGGGCCGGGTCCGCGCCCTCGGCGCCCTGGCGCGCGCGGGCCTCGGCGGCCCGCCGCTCCCGGCGCGCCTCCTCCACCTTCTGCGCGTACGTGGGACCGGACAGGTCCATCGGCGGCGCGGCGGCCTCCTCGTGCGGCTTCTCGAACGACGGCGGCGGCGGCTGGTGGGCCGGCGCCGACCCCGGCGGGGGCGGCGGCAGGTGGGCGCCGGGCGAGGCGCCGGGCGTGGACGACGGCGGGCCCCAGGGCCGCGCGGTCGGGTCCGGTGCGCCCCACGGCGCCTGGCCGGGGGTCGCCGGGCCGGTGCCGCGGCCCAGGCCGTTGGGCAGCCGGGACAGCACCTCGCGCGCCTGCGAGGCCATCTGCGGCAGGCACAGCACCGTGTACTCCGAGGCCACGATCTGCGAGGACGACGTGAAGTCGCGCCGCCCGCCGGTCAGGGCGTACGAGATGACCCCGAAGAGCATCCCGAACCCGGCCCCGATGAGCAGGCCGGTCAGCAGCGCCCCGGTCCCGCCGGACCCGAAGACCGACAGCATGAGGCCGATGAGCAGACCGAACCAGGCCCCCGAGACGGCCCCGGCCCCGGCCGCGCGGCCGTAGGTCAGGCGGCCGGTGACGCGCTCGACCATCTGCAGGCCGTTGCCGACGATGGTGACGTTCTGCACCGGGAAGTGCTCGTCGGAGAGGAAGTCCACGGCCCGCTGGGCCTCGGAGTACGTCGCGTAGCGGCCGATCGCCTCCCCCGACGGCGGGGTGGGCGTGGGGATCCGCTGCGGACCACCCATGGGTCCGAGGTTCGACATGACGCTTCCTCACCGGTCCTGGCCCGTCCCGCGACGTCGGCGCGGGATCGAGGGCGATGCTCTCGCGCGGAGATCACCGACATCCTGCCCAACGCCGCGGGGGGCGCGATCGTGCCCGTCCGGGCGGACGCCCGGGGACGGTCAGGAGGACTTGCGCTTGACCCCGGCGCGCCCGGCCTGCCGGGTGGCCTCCACCTCGGTCTGGGCTCCGGCGGTGCTCAGCTGCCCGCCGGAGGTCTCCAGGTGGGCGCGCACGAACCAGTGGTACTGCTCCAGCTGCGCGGCCTGCCCGATGAGGAGGTCCTGGGTGACGAGGTCGAGGTCGTCGGTGGCCTCGATGGCCTGCCGGTGGTCCTCGATGACGCCCGCGTAGACGAGGTCGAGGGCCCCGAGGTGCTCGATGGCCCCGGCCCGCCCGATCGAGTAGTCGTCCCACGTGCGGTCGGCGACGAGCGCGCCGGGGGTGCCCCACGGCGACAGGCCCAGGGTCGCGATCCGCTCGGCGGTGGCGTCGGCCATCTCGCGCACGGCGTCGACCTGCGGGTCGAGCATCTCGTGCACGGAGATGAAGTGCGGGCCCACGACGTTCCAGTGGATGTGCTTCAGGGTCAGGTGCAGATCGGTCAGCGCGTTCAGCCGGTCCTGCAGGAGCGCGGCGACGGCGGCTCCCTGCTCCTTCGTGAGGCCGGGGATCGTGTAGAGGGGCGTGCCCTCGGACTTCATCTTCTTGCTCTCCTTCGCCATGGCGCCACGGTAGGAGCGGCCCGGGGCCTGCGCGCGCTGGAGGACCCTTAGCCTGGCACGTGTGACCGGACCCACCACGCGTGTCTTCGCCGCCCGCCTGGCGGGCACGTCGGTCTTCGACCCGCAGGGCGACCAGGTCGGTCGCGTCCGCGACGTCGTGGGCATGCTCCGGGCGCGCGGTCCGGTCCGCGTCATCGGCCTGGTCGTGGAGGTCCCCGGCCGCCGGCGGGTGTTCGTGCCCATGACGCGGGTCACCTCGATCGACGCCGGGCAGGTCATCACCACGGGCCTGGTGAACATGCGCCGCTTCGAGCAGCGCGGTACCGAGACGCTGCTGCTGGCCGAGCTGCTGGACCGCACGGTCGAGCTCGCCGACGGCGGCGGCCCGGCCACCATCGAGGACCTGGGCCTGGACGCCGTGCGCGCCCGCGACTGGCACCTGACCCGCCTGTTCGTCCGTCGCGGCGGCGCCCCGCGCGGGCTGTCGGGCCGGTTGCGCCGCCGCGGGGAGACCATGACGATCCCCGTCGACGGGGTCGTGGGCGGGGTGCTCGGCCTGGCCTCCCCCGACCTGGACCAGGGCGCGACGAACCTGCTGGCGGCCTTCGAGGAGCTGAAGGCGACCGACCTGGCCGAGGTCATCCACGAGCTGACGCCCAAGCGCCGCCGCGAGGTCGCCGCCGCGCTGGACGACGAGCGGCTGGCTGACGTCCTGGAGGAGCTGCCCGAGGACGACCAGATCGAGATCCTGTCGGGGCTGGCCGGCGACCGCGCGGCGCACGTCCTGGAGGAGATGCAGCCCGACGACGCCGCCGACCTCCTCTCGGAGCTGCCGCCGGAGCAGGCCGAGCGGCTCATGGGGCTGATGGACCCCGAGGAGGCCGACCCGGTCCGCCGGCTGCTGGCCTACGACGACTACACCGCCGGTGGCCTGATGACGACCGACCCGGTGGTCCTGGCCCCGGACGCGACGGTGGCCGAGGCGCTGGCGCACGTGCGCCGCACCGAGCTCAACGTGCCGCTGGCGACGGCGGTGTTCGTGTGCCGGCCCCCGCTGGAGACGCCGACGGGCCGGTTCCTGGGCGTCGCGCACCTGCAGCGGCTGCTGCGCGAGCCGCCGCACACCGCGCTGGGCCAGATCCTCGACAACGACGTCGACCCCCTGGCCCCCGACGAGACGCTGCAGGCGGTGACCCGCCGGCTCGCGGCCTACAACCTGGTGAACCTGCCGGTGGTCGACGAGGACGGGCACCTGCTGGGGGCCGTCACGGCCGACGACGTCCTGGACCACCTGCTGCCGGAGGACTGGCGCGACGTGGACGAGGAGGTCTTCGAAGGGCCCGGCGGACAGGAGACGACCCGTGCGTGAACCCCGTCAGAACCGCCGCGACCAGCGGCGGGAGGCGGTGTCGCTGGACACCCCGCGCGAGAGCCGGCGGCCGCTGCTGTCGCGCCCGCAGGTCGACCCGGACGCGTTCGGGCGCGCCTCGGAGGGTTTCGCCCGCTTCATGGGCACGGGCCGGTTCCTCGTCTACATGACGGGTTTCGTCGCGCTGTGGCTGGCCTGGAACACTTTCGCCCCCGAGAGCGTGCAGTTCGACCCGCGGGCGCTGAACTACACGCTCCTGACGCTCATCCTGTCGCTGCAGGCCTCCTACGCGGCCCCGCTGATCCTGCTGGCGCAGAACCGGCAGGACGACCGCGACCGCGTCCTCAACGAGCAGGACCGCGCGCAGAACGAGCGGGGGCTGGCCGACACCGAGTACCTGACCCGGGAGGTGGCGGCCCTGCGCATCGCGCTGCGCGACGTCGCCACCCGCGACTTTGTGCGCTCGGAGCTGCGCTCGATCCTGGAGGAGCTGGCCGAGGACGGCGGCACGGGCGTGCCCGCCCGCTCGCGCGACGCCAAGCGCAAGGGCGGGGGCAAGAAGCGCAAGCGGGACGGGTCCCCCGCCGGGGTGACTGCGCCCGCGACGGCACCCCCCGCCGGGGCCGGCTCAAGTCCGGCGGGTGATCTGCCGACAGCGGACGGGTGACGACTCTCGACGACGGCCCCGGCGCCCCGGCCACGGGACAGGTCCCCGCGCAGGGCAGCCCCCAGGTCCGCAAGCGCCTCGGTGACGTCCTCGTCGAGAAGGGCCTGCTGGTCCCGGAGGACCTCGAGGTGGCGCTGGCCGAGCAGCGCGACGTCGAGGGCCCGCGCCGGCGCCTGGGCCAGATCCTCGTCGAGCTGGGCATGGTCTCCGAGGCCGAGCTCGCGCAGTGCCTGGCCGAGCTGCTGAGCCTGGAGCACGTCGACCTCTCGCGCATCAACCTCGCCCCGGACGTGGTGCGGATCCTGCCGCGCGCCGTCGCCGAGCGCTGCCGCGTGCTGGTGCTGGACCGGACGCCGGAGTACCTGCTCGTCGCGGCCGCCGACCCCACGAACGTGCTCGCCCTCGACGACGTGAAGCTGTACACGCGCACGCCTGAGCTGCACGTCGTCGTGGCGATGGACTCCCAGATCCGCGACCAGCTGGCCCGGGCCTGGTCCCTCACCGAGGACACCTCGCAGGTGTCGCGGATGGTGGAGGACGCCACCGACGACGACGACGAGGACCCGCTCGCCGCCCTCAACGGGTCGGTCGACGACGACGCCCCCATCGTCAAGCTCGTCAACCGGATCCTGTCCGACGCGGTGCGGCTGCGCTGCTCCGACATCCACCTGGAGTCCCAGCGCGACCAGCTGCGGGTGCGCTTCCGCGTCGACGGCCTGCTGCGCGACGTCATGAGCGCGCCGAAGCGGGTCGCGCCCAGCGTCATCAGCCGCATCAAGATCATCTCCGGCCTGGACATCTCCGAGCGCCGGATCCCGCAGGACGGCCGCACCCGCGTCGTCGTCGACGGCGCGGCGATCGACTGCCGCGTCTCGACGCTGCCGGCGCTGCACGGGGAGAAGATCGTCATCCGTCTGCTCACCCGCGGTGACGACGTCCCGTCGCTGCCGTCGCTGGGGTTCGAGCCCGAGCAGCTGGAGATCTTCGAGAAGGCCCTCAGCGTGCCGCAGGGGCTGGTGCTCATCACGGGGCCGACGGGGTCGGGGAAGACGAACACCCTGTACGCGGCCATCCACGCCACGATGTCGCCGGAGAAGAACATCATCACCCTGGAGGACCCGGTCGAGGTCCAGCTGCCCGGCATCACGCAGGTGCAGGTGCACGCCAAGGTGGGGATGACGTTCTCGGCGGGTCTGCGCTCGGTGCTGCGCCAGGACCCCGACATCGTCCTGATCGGTGAGGTCCGCGACACCGAGACCGCCGAGCTGGCCCTGAAGGCCTCGATGACCGGTCACCTGGTGCTCACGACGCTGCACACGAACTCGGCCGTCGGGGCCCTGACGCGCCTGGTCGACATGGGGGCCGCGCCGTTCCTGGTGGCGAGCTCGCTGACGGCGGCGATCGCCCAGCGCCTGGTCCGCAGGCCGTGCGAGGCCTGCGCCGACGGGTACATCCCCGACGAGGACACCCTGGCGCTGCTGGACCTGACGATCGAGGACATCCTCGACGCGACCCCGCTGAAGGGGACCGGCTGCCCCGAGTGCGGCGGCACCGGGTACCGGGGCCGCACGGCGGTGTACGAGGTCCTCGACGTCACCCCGAGCATGCGCAAGGTGCTCATGCAGGACGCGACGGAGTCGGCGCTGCTGGCCGAGGCCGAGCGGATCGGGATGAAGACGCTGCGCCAGTCGGCGCTGGCCAAGGCGATGCGCGGGGAGACCACCTTCGAGGAGGTCATCCGCGTCACCGCCGGCGGCTGACCGACAGTCGTCGGACTGCCAGGCGTAGCCTCCTCGGCGTACCACCCCGCCGAGGAGAGGAAGAGCCGTGCGCGCAGTCCAGTACCGGACCATCGGGGGCGCCCCGGAGGTCGTGGAGGTCGAGAAGCCGGCGCCGGGGCCCGGTCAGGTCCTGCTGGAGGTGACGGCCGCCGGGATCTGCCACTCCGACGACTTCGTCATGAGCCTGCCGGCCGAGCAGTACACCTACGGCCTGCCGCTGACGCTGGGGCACGAGGGTGCCGGCCGCGTCGTCGAGCTCGGCCCGGGCGCCGAGGGCGTCGAGGTCGGCACGAACGTCGTCGTGTACGGCCCGTGGGGCTGCGGAGTCTGCCACGCCTGCGCCCAGGGCAAGGAGAACTACTGCTCGCGGGCCGCCGAGCTGGGCATCCACCCGCCCGGCCTCGGCGCGCCCGGCGCGCTGGCCGAGTACATGGTCGTCGACTCCCCCCGCCACCTGGTCCCGATCGGCGACCTGGACCCGGTGAAGACCGTGCCGCTGACCGACGCCGGCCTCACGCCGTACCACGCGATCAAGCGCTCGCTGGGCAAGCTGCGGGCCGGGTCGAGCGCCGTGGTCATCGGCACCGGCGGCCTGGGGCACCTGGCCATCCAGATCCTGCGGGCGCTCTCGCCCGCCCGCGTCGTCGCGCTGGACGTGACGCAGGACAAGCTCGCGCTGGCCACGGCGGTGGGCGCGCACGAGGTCGTGCTGTCCGACGCCGACGCCGCGGCGAACGTGCGCGGGGTGCTGGGCGGGCGGGGCGCCGACCTCGTGCTCGACTTCGTCGGCGCGCAGCCCACGATCGACACGGCGATGGCCGTGGCCGGCGTGGAGTCCGACGTGACGATCGTCGGGATCTCCAACTCCCCCGCGGCCGCGCA
Source organism: Kineococcus lubricus (assembly GCF_050871965.1). Lineage (NCBI taxonomy): Bacteria > Bacillati > Actinomycetota > Actinomycetes > Kineosporiales > Kineosporiaceae > Kineococcus > Kineococcus lubricus. Next base: position 8,546 of record NZ_JBJLSK010000031.1, on the reverse strand, counting down.
GGTCGGGTTCTTCCGGCAGGCCTACGAGGCGTCGGTCGCGGTGCCGTACTGGGGCAGCCGCGGGGAGCTCATCGAGCTGGTCGAGCTGGCCCACCAGGGCGTGTTCGACGTGCACACCGAGACGTTCTCGATCGAGCAGGCCCCCACCGCCTACGAGCGCCTGCACGCCGGCACCCTGACCGGGCGCGCGGTCGTCGTCCCCTGACGCCGGCCCCTGACGAGGAGGACCCTCAGGCGCCGGTGAGCTCGGCGCCGAGGGCGGTGGCGGCCGGGCCGAGGTCCAGGTCGGCCGTGCGCACGGCCCGGCCCGTCACCAGCGAGGCGTTCCCCGCGATGCCGACCACCACCGAGCGGACGCCGTCGCGCCAGGACGCGGTGCGCTGCAACGGGTCCGGGCCGGGGCCGTCGAAGACGTCGCGCAGCAGGAGGGCGTCGCCGCCGCCGTGCCCGCCGTCGCCGCCGGCGATCGGGACCTCGCGCGCGGTGCGGAAGTGCTGCTGGACGACGAGGCGCTCGGACACCGGCCGCGCCGCGTCGGCGCCCACGCCGTCGGGGTGCATGCTCGGGTCGACGACCGCCCCGGCGACCCCGTCGGCCAGCGGCACCGACCCGCGTTCCACGACGGTCAGCTCGGCCCGGCCGCGGGTGCCGTTGACGGCGACGACGTACCCCTCCCAGGGCGAGTGCGCGTTGAGCGCGTACGACATCGTCGCGGTCCGCCGGCCCGCGGCGTGCGGCACGGCGTAGTCGACGACCAGGGCGAGGTTGTCCTCGATGGTGATGCCGTCGTCGAAGACGTCCCGGTCGCGCAGGTACCCGTCGTACCGCTCGTTGTCCAGGTACAGCTCGCGGTACGCCTCGTCCGCGGCGAGGTCGAGGCTGAAGGCGTCGCCGCGCCCGGCCTCGGACGTCCCGCGCGCCGGGCGGGGGCCGAGCCCGCGCGCGGCGGCGTTCTCGGCGCCGTAGAAGCGCAGGCCCCCGCTGGCGAAGACGCGGGTCGGGACGCCGGAGGTCCACCAGTTGACGAGGTCGAAGTGGTGGGAGCTCTTGTGCACCAGCAGACCGCCGGAGTTCTCCTTCTGCCGGTGCCAGCGCCGGAAGTAGTCGGCGCCGTGCGCGGTGTCGAGGACCCACTCGAAGTGGAGGGAGGTCACGTCGCCGATCTCGCCGTCGGCGATGACCCGCTTGAGGGCGCTGTTGCGCGGCGCGTACCGGTAGTTGAAGGTGACGAGCACCTCGCGCCCGGTCCGCTCGACGGCCTCGGCGATGCGCCGCACGCCGTCCTCGTCGGTCGTCAGCGGTTTCTCCACCACGGCGTCGGCGCCGGCGTCGAGCGCGGCGACGACGTGGTCGGCGTGGAACCGGTCGGGGGCGGTGACGATGACGCGGTCGATCCCGAGGCGGCGCACGGCGGCGGCGAGGTCGGCGGGGTGCAGGTGCTCGGGGGCGGGCCGGCCGGCCGCGACGAGCCGGCGGGTGTGCACGGCCATCCGGCCGGGGTTGGGGTCGGCGAGCGCGACGAGGCGGTCGCCGCGCCCGCCGGCGTCCGGGCCGGCGTCGGCGGCCAGGGCCGAGACGTACATCGAGGCGCGGGAACCGGTCCCGACGAGGGCGTAGCGACGAGCGGGCACGTGGTTCTCCACGGTGAGGGAAGCGCTTTCCAGAGTCACCCTCCCACCGGGGGACGGAGGGGTCAACCACCGCCACGTACGCTGGGGGGCATGTCGTCCACGCCCGGTCCCGAGAGCGTGCGCGCGGGAGTCCTGCAGGCCCTGAAGTCGGTCGACGACCCCGAACTGCACCGGCCCATCACCGACCTCGGCATGGTCGACGGCGTCGACGTCGACGACGCCGGCCTCGTCGACGTGCGGATCCTGCTCACCACCGCCGGCTGCCCGATGCGCGACACCCTCACCCGCGAGGTCACCGCCGCGGTGCGCACCGTCGAGGGTGCCCGCGCCGTGCGCGTGCACCTCGGCGAGATGAACGCCGAGCAGCGCCGCGCCCTGACCGCCACCGTCCGCGGCACCACCGGCGCGGCCCCGACCATCCCCTTCAACGACCCGGGGAACCTGACCCGGGTCTACGCCGTGGCCTCCGGCAAGGGCGGGGTCGGCAAGTCCAGCGTCACCGCCAACCTCGCCGCGGCCATGGCCGCCGACGGCCTGCGCGTCGGCCTGCTCGACGCCGACGTCCACGGGTTCTCCATTCCCCGCCTGCTCGACGTCCAGGGCAAGCCCACCAAGGTCGACTCGATGATCATCCCGCCCGTCGCGCACGGGGTCCGGGTCATCTCGATCGGGATGTTCGTCCCCGGCAACCAGCCCGTCGCCTGGCGCGGCCCGATGCTGCACCGCGCCCTGCAGCAGTTCGCCTCCGAGGTCTTCTGGGGCGACCTCGACGTGCTGCTCCTGGACCTGCCCCCGGGCACCGGCGACGTCGCCATCAGCGTCGGGCAGCTGCTGCCCCGCGCCGAGATCGTCGTCGTGACCACCCCGCAGGTCGCCGCCTCCGAGGTCGCCGAGCGCGCCGGGTCCGTCGCCGCGCAGACCGAGCAGCGCGTCGTCGGCGTCGTGGAGAACATGAGCTGGCTCGAACTGCCCGACGGGCAGCGCCTGGAGGTGTTCGGCTCCGGCGGCGGGGCCGTCGTCGCGCAGTCGCTGTCGCACAAGCTCGGCACCGACGTGCCGCTGCTGGCGCAGGTGCCGATGGACGTCGCCCTGCGCGAGGGCGGCGACACCGGCGCACCGGTGGTGCTCACGCACCCCGACTCCCCCGCCGCCCGCGTCCTGCGCGACCTCGCCCGGACCCTGGCCCGCCGCCCCCTGGGGCTCGCGGGCCGGCGCCTGGGCGTCAGCGTGGCCTGAGCCTCAGCTCAGGTCGCGTCCTCGTCGTAGGGCACCGGGGACGGCTTCGCCGCCGGCGCCGAGGAGCCCTTCGACAGGTCCAGACCGGCCGGGGACCGCTTCGGCGGCGTCGACCGGGTGGCGGGCTCGTCGTCGTCCTCCCACGCCTCGGTCAGGGCGTCGCGCACGATGCGGCGCGGGTCGTACTGCCGCGGGTCGAGCTTCTGCCAGTCGATGTCGTCGAACTCGGGGCCGAGCTCCTCGCGCATCTGCGCCTGGGCGCCCTTGGCGAAGCGGCGCGCGGACTTGACCAGGCCTGCCAGTTGCTCGGCGTAGTGCGGGAGCCGCTCGGGACCGAGCACCACCAGCGCCACGACGAGGAGGACGATCAGTTCGCCCCCGTTGATGCCGAACACGCTGCGATCCTAACCGTCGGCTTCGAGCGTGACGGGGACCTCCACGGTCTGGTCCCCCCTCCGGACCGACAACGTCACCGTTTCGCCGGGTTCACGGGCCCGGATGTCGACGATGAGCTCCACCGGTTCGGTCACCGGCCGCCCGTCGATCGCGAGCACCACGTCCCCCGGGCGCAGACCGGCGCGGTCGCCAGGCCCGCCCGCCTCGACGGAACCGGGCTGGTCGACGATCTGCACGCCCTGCCCCGTGTAGGAGTTGTCGAGCGAGACGCGGATGACCGGGTGGACCGCCCGGCCGGTGCGGATCAGCTGCTCGGCGGTGCGGCGCGCCTGCTCGGACGGGATCGAGAACCCCAGCCCGATGCTGCCCGTCGCGCTCTGCCCGTCGACCCCGGGCAGCGCGGCGATGGCCGAGTTGATGCCGACGACCTGCCCGGCGGAGTTCAGCAGCGGCCCCCCGGAGTTGCCCGGGTTGATCGCGGCGTCGGTCTGGATGGCCTGGATGTAGGAGGCGTCGTCGGAGTCCCCGGCCGTCACCGGCCGGTTCAGGGCCGAGACGATCCCCTCGGTCACGGTGCCCTGCAACCCCAGCGGAGCTCCCACGGCCACCACCGGGTCGCCCACCACCACTGAGGCGGAGTCGCCGAAGGGCAGGGCGGCCAGGCCGGTGCGGTCCACCCGCACGACGGCCAGGTCGTAGGAGGAGTCCGCCCCGACCACCTCGGCCTGCGCCTGCTGACCGTCCTGGAAGACCACGACGACGCCGTCGGCCGAGGCGCCGGCGACGACGTGGTTGTTGGTGAGGATGAAGGTGCCGTCGTCGCTGGGGGCGTCGAGCACGAACCCCGAGCCGGTCCCCGCGCCCTGGGCCCCCACCACCTGCAGGGCGACCACGCTCGGCAGCGCGGTCGCGGCGATCCCGGCGACCGACCCGGCCGGGCGCTCGGTGCTGCCGGCCGACGGGCTCGGCAGCGACACCGACGGGTACGTCCCGTCCCGGTCGGACAGCTCGTCCTGCAGCAGACCTCCGGCGAAGCCCCCGACGACGCCGAGCAGCAGCACCAGCGACCCCGCGCCGATCCAGCGGGCGGGCGACCCCTTCCGGCGGCCGAGGGCCGGGGCGTAGGGGTCCTGCGGGGCGGCCGGGCCGCGGCCGCCACCGACCGCGTACGGGTCGACCGGGGCGTGCGGGGGGTAGGCGTCGTGGCCCGCGGGCGGCGGGGGGCCCTGCTGCGGGCCCTGCGGCGGGTCCGGCTGCCACCACGGGTTCGAGGAGCGGGCGTCCGGGGGCCCCCCGGCCCACGGGTCCCGCGGTGCGGGCCCGTCGGCGGGATCGGCCCAGCCGCCGGGCCGGTCCGGCTCGCGCCCGGACCGCTCGCCGTCGGAGGGAGGGGTGCTCACGGGGCGGCGGTGGGGGTGGCGCTGCCGGTCGGGCCCGCGGTGGACGGGGCGACCGTGGCCACCGGCGCGCTGGCGGACGCCGACGGGGTCGCCCGCAGCTCCGCCACGGGCGCCTGCACGTCGCCCCCGCCGGGCAGGCCGCCGAGCACGAGGACGCCGACGATGCCGGCACCCAGCAGCGAGAAGGTGCCGGCGAGGGCCACGGCCACCGGACGGCGCCGAGCCCGGCGCACCGCGCGCCCGGCCGGGCCGCGGGTGCCGCGGTGGCGCACCGGGTCGGTCCGCGACGGCGGGGCCACGCCCACGACCGGCCGCGCCGGGTTCGCGATCGGGGCGTCGCGCGGGCGCAGCGGACCGCTGGGCCCGCCGATCTCCAGGAGGCGGGTCACCAGGTCCTCGGACAGCTCCGGGACGCCCAGGGAACGCAGGCGGGCCCGGACCAGCCGCTCGGCCTCCACGGCGTCGGCGCACTCGGGGCAGGCCCGGAGGTGCTCACCGGCGCGGGCCTCGGCGTCGACCGCGAGGCGCCCGTCCACCAGCGCGGACACGCGCGCGCCCAGGTGCGGACCGCTCACCGGTTCTCCTCGCCGAGGGCGAGCTGGGCGGCGGCACCGGGGCGCGGGGCGCGGTGGGCCAGGGCGGCGCGCAGCTGGGCGCGGCCGCGGTGGATGCGCGAGCGGACGGTGCCGAGCTTGACGCCCAGCGTCGCGGCGATCTCCTCGTACGAGAGCCCCTCGATGTCGCAGAGCACGACGACGGCGCGGAAGTCCGGCGGCAGGGCGTCCAGCGCGCGCTGCACGTCGTCGTCGAGGTTGCGGTGCTCGTAGGCGCGCTCGGGCCCGACGTCGGTGCTGGGGAGCTTCTCGTTCGCGTCCTCGGCGAGCGCGTCGAAGCGGATGCGCTGCTTGCGGCGGACCTGGTCGAGGAAGAGGTTGGTGGTGATGCGGTGCAGCCAGCCCTCGAAGGTGCCGGGCTGGTAGTTCGAGAGCGACCGGAACACCCGGACGAAGACCTCCTGGGTGAGGTCCTCGGCGTCGTGGCGGTTGCCCGTGAGGCGGTAGGCGAGCCGGTACACCCGGGTGGAGTGGTCGCGCACGACCTCGTCCCACGTGGGCGGGACCCACGCCGAGGCCGCGACCGCCGGCGACAGCGTCGCGGGGTCCACGGCGGGTACGGCGGACCGACCGGCGGTGTCGCCGGTGTCGTCGCTCACGGTGTTCCTCCTGGAACGGGCGGGGAAGGGGGCCGCGAACGGCACCGCCAGTGCTCCCATGGTCTCCCACTCCCATCGTCTCGGCCAGCCACCGCCGGCAGGTCCATCCGGTCGGCGTCAGGAGGTCCAACGGAGGTCTGACCTGCGCGGTTCCCCGCTCCACCCGCGGGGTGTCGACCCAGGGCCCCGGCACAGGACGTGCACGGCGACCCCACCGGTTCCCTGACGCAACGCAGTCGCTCGACGACGACGGGTGAGATCAGGGGCGTGCACTAGATTGCGCACGTGCCGACGTCTTCGTCTCGCCCGTCCAGCAAGCAGCCCGCCAGCTGGGCCTACACCGAGCAGTTCGTCCCCGAGGACGACGTGCTCCAGCGAGCCCGGGCCCGCGCCGCCGAGCTCGACGTCGAGCCCGTGAGCACCGGGGTGGCCGCCGCCCTCACCGTGCTCGCCGCCGCCGTCGGCGCCCGGACCGTCGTCGAGGTCGGCACCGGCACCGGCGTGTCCCTGCTCAGCCTGCTGCGGGGCATGGCCGAGGACGGGGTCGTCACGACCATCGACCCCGACGGGGAGGCCCAGCGCGCCGCCCGCGAGGCCGTCGCCGACGACGGCATCCGCACCAACCGCGCCCGGTTCATCAACGGGCGGGCCCTGGAGGTGCTGCCCCGGCTGACCGACGGCGCCTACGACCTCGTCCTGCTCGACGGCGACGAGCGCGAGTACGGCGCCTACCTGGAACAGGCGCACCGGCTGCTGCGGGCCGGCGGGCTGCTCGTCGTCGACGACGCGCTGTTCAAGGGGCGCGTGGTCGACCCGGCCGTGCGGGACGCCTCGACCGCCGCGCTGCGCGAGGTGTCCCGCGCCGTGCTGGAGGACGGCAACTGGTTCCCGACGATGCTGCCCACGGGCGACGGGCTGCTGCTGGCCGTCAAGCACGGCTGAGCCCGACCCCCGGGCACCGGGGCGGGTCAGCCCCGCGCCACCGACGTCTCCAGCCACTCCAGGAGCAGCCGGGCGCCGAAGCCCGTCGCCCCGCGGGTGACCTCGTGCTCGGGGGCGTCGGCGCGACCGGTCCCGGCGATGTCGAGGTGGGCCCAGCGCCGGCCGCCGGTGAACGGCCGCAGGAACAGCGCCGCCACGATCGACCCGGCCCCGTGGCCGGGGGTCGTCGTCACCTGGCGGGCGTCGGCCACGTCGGACTCGATCGCGGCCGCGTAGTCCTCGACCAGCGGCATGTGCCAGACCCGTTCGCCCGTCACCGCCGCCGCCGCGACCAGCTCGTCCACCAGCGACGCCCCCGTCGCGTAGAGGGCGGCGTGCCGCTTGCCCAGCCCCAGCGTCGCCGCCCCGGTGAGGGTCGCGACGTCCACCAGGACGTCGGGGCGCAGGACGGCGTCGGCGTAGGCCAGGGCGTCGCCCAGGACCAGCCGGCCCTCGGCGTCGGTGTTGTTGACCTCCGTGGTCCGGCCGCCGTAGTGGGTCACGACGTCGCCGGGCCGGTAGGAGGACCCGCCGAAGGAGTTCTCGGCCAGCGCCAGCAGCCCGGTCACTCGCACCGGCAGCTCCAGGCGCGCCGCGGCGGCCACCACGGCCAGCACGGCCGCCGACCCGGCCATGTCGGTCTTCATCGCCACCATCGACTCGCGCGGCTTGATGCCCAGCCCGCCGGTGTCGTACGTGATGCCCTTGCCGACCAGCACGACGTGCGGCGCGCCCGGCGCGGCCGGCGGGGTCCAGCCGACCTGCACCAGCGCGGGCGGGGAGGCGGACCCGGCGCCGACGGCCAGCAGACCGCCGAAACCCTCCGCGCGCAGCCGCGCCTCGTCGCGCACGTCGACCTCCAGGCGCAGCTCCCGCGCGACCTGCCGGACCTGCTCGGTCACCCAGCGCGGGTCCTTCAGGTTCGACGGCGTGGCCGCCAGGTCCCGCGCCAGGACGGTCGCGCCGGCGCTGACCTCGGCGTGCCGGACGTCGGCCGGGTCCACCGCGCCGAACAGCACCAGCCGGCGGGCCGGCGGCTCCGACGCCGCGCGCCGGCCGCTGACCGGCGGGGAGTATGAGGCGAGCAGGAACCCCTCGACGAGGGCGCGGGTGCCGGCGGGGCCGACCCCGTCGGCCAGCGTCGTGGCCACGTCGCCGGTCGAGGCGGCCCGCGCCAGCGCGGCACCGCTGCGGCGCAGCGCGGCCGGGGAGGAGTCGCCGACGGCGACGACCAGCAGCTTGCGGGGACTGCCCTCCGGGGCCGGGACGGGCAGGCGGGTCACCGCGGCACCGGTCCCGGTGACCTGCTCGGCGGCGCAGACCGCGGCGAGGTCGATGCCGTAGCGGACGGCGGCGTCGGCGGCCCCCGGCCGCGGCTGCAGCGGTGCGTCCGCCCCCTCGCCCGCCGCCACCGGCACCGCCAGGACGTCGAGCCCGGACAGGTCCGCGCCCACCAGGTCGCCACGGCGCACCTCGACGGCGGGCGGCGTCCAGCGGCGCAGGTCGGGAGCGGCGGAGGTGACCGGGGAACCGGCGGTGGAGGTGCTCACGGGGGTGTCCTGTCGTCGGGGTGACGGGTGGTGCGAACGGGTCGGGGGGGGGGGGGGGGGGGGGGGGGGGCGGGCGCCTCCACGCCACACTCACCCCCCCCCAGCCAAGTCGACACACACCCACCCCCAGCTCTAAGCA
>NZ_JBJLSK010000030.1:0-43345 GCF_050871965.1 Kineococcus lubricus | reverse complement strand
ACGCCCGGTCTCATTCCGAACCCGGAAGCTAAGCCCACCAGCGCCGATGGTACTGCCCGGGAGACTGGGTGGGAGAGTAGGTCACCGCCGGCCACTCACTCTTGTGTAGTGAGATCGTGTAGGGGAGCAGCCCGTGAGGGCCGCTCCCCTACACGCATCTGTGCAGGCCTCACCGTTTCCGGTGAGGCCTGCGTCGTCTCCAGCCCGGATCAGGCCTTGGGCTGCCAGCCGACGTGCGGGGCGACGTGCTCAGCCACGGCGCTCAGCACCCGCCGGTGCACGTCGAGGGAACCTTCGGCCGGCAGCACGACGACCAGTCCGTCGGTCTCGCCGATCGCCTCGTCGCGCTGCAACCGCTCGACGATGCTGTCCGGGTCACCGCTCAGGGCGGAGCTGAACCGCATCGGGAAGGGGCCCGGGGACGTGGGCCGACCGTCCGCCGTCATCCCCGACGTGTAGCCCTCGAGGAACCGCCGGTGGTCGTCGGCGTCCCGCTCGTCCAGGAAGGGGAGGACGATCCGGCCCGCGGAGACGCGGGGTTCACGGCGTCCGGCGTGGCCGGCGTCCGCGAAGGCCTTGCGGTAGCTACGGATCTGCCGGGCCTGCACGACGTCGAAGGGCTCGCCGGTCTCCTCGGTGTTCAGGGTCGAGACCTGCAGGTCGAACCCCCCGGTCCCGGTGCGGACGGCCGTGCTCTCGCTCCCGGCGCCGTACCACAGGCGGTCGGCGAGCCCGGGGGAGTGCGGGGTGACCTTCAGGTCCCCGCCTGCCGGGATGTCCATGTACGGGGCGGTGGCCCGGCCGACGGGCTCGCCGGCCAGTGCACGGCGGAGGACGTCGATGCGGTGCTGGGCCTCTCCGGCGAAGCCGCGGTCCGATGCGCCGTGGAGGGCGTCCAGGGTCGGGGCCTGCGAGGGGATGCCGTTGCTGACACCCAGTTCGAGGCGCCCACCGCTGAGGAGGTCGACCGTCCCGGCGTCCTCCGCGAGCCGCAGCGGGTCCTCGTAGCGCATGGGGATGACACCGGTGCCGAGGGCGATCCGGTGGGTGACCTGGGAGGCCGCGGCGAAGAAGGTCATCGGGGACGACAGGTACGGCTCGTGGTGGCGCACCCGTACCCACGCCGAGTCGTACCCCAGGTCCTCGGCGTGCTGGACGAGCGTGAGCCCGTCGCGCAGCGCCCCACCGGCATCGCCCGATCCGCCGTCGGCGACGAAGGTGAGGAATCCCAGTTCGAGTCGACGACCCGCCGTGCGCATGACGCCCCCTAGTGATTGTTCCTTCAACCGTACAGGATGTTGAAGCTTTTAGCATCTGGCTCAGCGTGCTCGCCCGGTCCCGTGAGACGCGAAGACGCCAACCGGGTGGAACCTGACCCCCGCCCCTCGACCCCGACCCTGAGGCGGTCGACACCCTCACCGTGGATGAAGGACGGCAGGTGGGGCCCAGCGCCCCCTCGACGGCACCCGGCCCGACGCGCGGCTCGCGCGTGCGCGGCTTGATGCAAGGACTCTCCGTGGGTGAGGTGCTGGGGTCGGCTCCCCGTCGCAGCGGGGTCCTGCCCCACGGTGTCGCGACGGAGCTGGCCTGCTTCACCGCCGCAGCGAGCATCCGCACGTCCCTGCGCCGGACGGTGACCGGGGCCGGGGACGCGCGGGCGGACCTGCTCGAGGCCTACCGCCAGTGGGCGCGGGTCCGCAGCGCCGGACGCACGTCCGCCGACCCCACCGCCTGGCTCGACGAGGTGGAGCTCTTCGTCCACACCGCCGAGGAGGCGCGTGACACCGTGCGCGGCCTGGCCGGCGGAGCGGGCACGCGGACCGACCCCGTCACCACCGCCGACGGCTGGCACGCCGTCGTCCGGGCGCTCCCCCTGGCCGTCCAGCTCGACCGCGACCCCGCCGCTGCGCTGGCCGCCGCGGTGGACTCCGCCGCGCTGACCCACGGGCCGCGCACCTTCGCCCCCGCGGCGCTGGCGGTGCTGCTGGCCGGTGCGTCCCTGCGCTGCGGCGACCCCGTGCAGGCCGTGGCCGTCGCCGTCACCGACGCGATCCTGTCCGGCGTCGACTTCGCCGCCGTCGCCGTGGTCGACGACGCCGTCCGCGCCGCCCGCGAGACCCCGGCGTCCCCGCTGGTCCTGCGCGCCGGAGCCGCCGACGGTACGGCCGCGGCGGTGCTGTGGGGGGCGACGTACTGCGCGCTGAGCCACCCGACCCGGCCGGGCACCGCAGCAGCGCTGGCCCTGGCGGCCACCGCACCGGCCCCCCACGGCGTGAGCGCCCTCACCGGAGCGCTCGTCGGCGCCGCCCACGGGGAGACGGCGCTGCCGCAGCAGGTCCTCACCCGCGTCGACCTCGCGTACGTGGTCGACCGGCTGGCCCGCGACCTCGACCGGGAGAACCGGCTCAACCCGGACGGGAGCTGGGGCGCCGCCGCCGACCCGCTGTGGCGGGCCCGGTACGGGATCGGCTGACCGCCCGCGGGCGCGGGAGGGTGCCCCCCGGGGCCGACGGTCCGCCGGCCCCGGGACGTCCCGCTCAGCGGATGAAGAGCATCTCCTGGTAGGTCGCCAGCGGCCACAGGTCGTCGGCGACGAGGGTCTCGAGCTCGTCGGCGGCGGACCGGACGGCCGTCATGGCCGGCAGCAGGACGTCGCGGGCGTAGACCGGGCCGTGCCCGGTCGGCTCGAACGTCGCCGCCTTCAGCGCGGTGACCGCCTGGCGCAGCGCGCTGATCGGCGCAGAGACCGCCTCCAGCAGCGAGGCGTCCGCCTCGACGCCGGCGGCCTTGAGCGCGGCCACGTTCTGCGCGAGCTGCGTCTGGTACCGCACGGCGGCGGGCAGGATGCTCGTCGTGGCGATCTCGACGCTGAGCTTCGCCTCGACGGCGATGCTCAGCTCGTACTGCTCGACGGCGATCTCGTAGCGGGAGTGCATCTCCCGCTCGGTGAACACGCCGTACCGGCTGAACAGCTCGACCGCCTCGGGCGTCACGAGCTCGGGCAGCGCGTCGACCGTCGTGCGCAGGTTCTTCAGCCCGCGGGCCGCGGCCTCGGACTGCCACTCGTCGGAGTAGCCGTCACCGTTGAATACGGCCGCGCCGTGGTCGGTGATGATCTGCTCCAGGACCTCCTGCACGGCGTGGTTGAAGTCCTCGCCCGCGGCCAGCCGCGCCTCGAGGGCGGTCGCGATGAAGTCCAGCGCCTCGGTGACGATGGTGTTGATCGTGTAGACCGGCGACGCGATGGACTGCATCGACCCCGGGGCGCGGAACTCGAACCGGTTGCCGGTGAAGGCGAACGGGCTGGTGCGGTTGCGGTCGCCCGGGTCGGTGGGCAGCACCGGGAGGGTGTCGACCCCGATCTGCATGCTGCCCTTCTCCTTGGAGGAGGTCGCACCGCCCTTGGCGATCTGGTCGAACACGTCGGTCAGCTGGTCTCCGAGGAACACGGAGATGATCGCCGGCGGCGCCTCGTTCGCGCCGAGCCGGTGGTCGTTGGTGGCCGAGGCGACCGAGGCGCGCAGCAGCCCGCCGTACTTGTGGACCGCGCGGATGATCGCCGCGCAGAACACCAGGAACTGCGCGTTGTCGTGCGGGGTGTCGCCGGGCAGCAGCAGGTTCCCCACGGTCGAGGACCCGAACGAGAAGTTCACGTGCTTGCCCGAGCCGTTGACGCCCGCGAAGGGCTTCTCGTGGAACAGCAGTTCCATGCCGTGCTCGCGGGCGACGCGCTTCATGGTGACCATGAGCAGCTGCTGGTGGTCGGCGGCGAGGTTCGAGCGCTCGAACATGGGGGCGATCTCGAACTGCCCTGGCGCGACCTCGTTGTGGCGGGTCTTGGCCGGGATGCCGAGCTTGAACAGCTCGCGCTCGGCGTGCAGCATGAACGCCAGCACCCGGTCCGGGATGGCCCCGAAGTAGTGGTCGTCGAACTCCTGGCCCTTGGGCGGCTTCGCGCCGAAGAGGGTGCGGCCGGCGTTCAGCAGGTCCGGGCGGGACAGGAAGAAGTGGCGGTCGACGAGGAAGTACTCCTGCTCGGGACCGGCGTAGGAAACGATCGTGCCCGGGTCGTCGTGGCCGAACAGCTTCAGGACGCGGGCGGCCTGCGCGGCCATGGCCTGCTGCGAGCGCAGCAGCGGCGTCTTGTGGTCCAGGGCCTCGCCGGTCATCGAGACGAAGACCGTCGGGATGCACAGCGTGTTCCCGTTCGGGTTCTCCAGGACGTAGGCGGGGCTGGTGACGTCCCAGCCGGTGTAGCCGCGGGCCTCGAAGGTGGAGCGCAGCCCGCCGTTGGGGAAGCTGGAGGCGTCCGGTTCACCCTGGACGAGGGTCTTGCCGGCGAACTCGGCGATGGAGCCGCCGTCCTCGTCGGGCTCGAAGAAGCTGTCGTGCTTCTCGGCGCTGGAGTGGGTGAGCGGGTAGAAGACGTGCGCGTAGTGCGTGGCGCCCATCTCCAGCGCCCAGTCCTTCATGACCGAGGCGACGGCGTCGGCGACGGCCGGGTCGAGCGGCACCTGCTTCTCGATGGTCGCCATGACCGACTTGAAGACGGCCTTCGGCAGGCGCTTCTGCATGACGGCCTTGCTGAAGACGTTCTTCCCGTAGACCTCACCGGGCGCCTCGGCGGGGGTGAAGGTCGGGTGCGGGGCCTCGAAGGCGATGACCGCGTCGATGGCTTTCAGACGCGCTGCGCTGCCGCTCATGGCTGTCTCCGGACGTGTCGTCGGCGGGTGCGGCTCACGACCGCAGGACGGACCGACGGTAGGACCGGCGATGACGCCGCGTGTTACGCGTTTGTTTCGTCCGTGTTTCGCGCGCCCGCCCCGCACGGGGGCGGGCGCGCGTCACGCCGTCGAGCGGCGACCACGGCGGGTCACGGGACGAGGATCGCCCGGCCCCGCACCCGCCCGCCGTCGAGGTCGTCGACCGCGGTCTGGAAGTCGTCGAGACCGTACTTGACGGTGTGCAGCTTCACCAGGCCCCGGGCGGCCAGGGCCATGAGCTCGGTGAGGTCGTTGTAGGAGCCGACGAGGTTGCCGATGAAGTTGATCTCGGCGGAGATGATGTCGATGGTGGGGACGTCGATGTTCTCCCCGTAGCCCACGACGTGGTAGTCGCCGGCCTGGCGCAGCATCCGCACGCCCTGGGCGGTGGAACCGCCCTCCCCGACGAAGTCGACGACGACCTCCGCGCCGTGACCACCGGTGAGCTCCAGCACCTGCTCGACCTGGGTCCCGTCGGCCACGACGGCGTGGTGCGCGCCCACGGACAGGGCGAGCTTCACGGCGTCGGGGTTGCGGTCCACCACGACGATCTCGGCCGCCGTCATCGCCGCGAGCACCTGGATCCCGATGTGACCCAGGCCCCCCGCGCCGATGACGACCACCTTGTCCACCGGCCGCAGGCGGCGGGCCGCCTTCGCGCACGCGTGGTACGCGGTGAGGCCGGCGTCGGCGAGCGCGGCGACGTCGGAGGGTTCCAGGGAGTCGTCGATCCGCACGACGCTGCGCGCGGAGGTCTTGAGGAACTCGGCGTACCCGCCGTCGCTGTCGATGCCGGGGAACACCTTGGCCACGCAGTGCACGTCGTCGCCGGAGCGGCAGGCGCGGCACAACCCGCAGGTGATGTTGGGGTGCAGGATGACCTTGTCGCCCTCGGCGACGTTCGTCACGGCCGACCCGACGGCGCTCACCCAGCCGGCGTTCTCGTGCCCGATCGTGTAGGGCAGGGCGACGCCGGACTTCTCGGCCCACTGGCCCTCGAGGATGTGCAGGTCGGTGCGGCACACCCCGGCGCCGCCGACCTTGATAACGACGTCGAACGGGCCGGTGACCTCCGGGGCCGGGACCTCCTGGAGCTCGAGGTCGCGGTGGTAACCCACGACGCGGACGGCTCTCATGGTGCTCATGCGGAGAACTCCCTGGTGGTGACGGTGAGGGGCAGCAGCGGGTGCCCGCCGCGCTGGTCGGCGGGTTCGGCGCCCTCGGGGCGGAACGTCTGGTCGGCCTCGGACCCCGGGTAGCGGGTGGCCAGCAGACCGCGGCAGAAGTGCGCGTTCCCGTCGATCGAGATGCGGGTGGACCGCGCCCGGCGCAGCCGCAGCGGGACCTCGTCGTGCGGGTAGGGGTTCCCGTGGTCGTCGACGAGGACGGTCGCGCCGGGGTCGGTGGGGATCCCCAGCGCGACGCGGCGGCGCAGCAGCGCGGCCGTCGTCCGCTCGTCGCGCAGGTCGGCGAGGGTGACCTCCCCGATCTGCGACTCCTGCAGCTGCGGGTCCGCGCGCAGCAGCGTGGTCAGCGCGCGTTCCATCGCGGCCGTGTGGGCCTTGCGGCGGAACGTCAGGCGCAGTTCGTCGAGGTCCTGCTCGGCCTCGTGCCGGAACGTCCCCCGGTACCCGGCGTCGGCCGCGAGCCCGGCGTTGATGAGGTCGGAGTCGTGATGGTCGTCGAGCTCGACGACGACCCGGCCGGTCCACGGCAGCGCCGTCAGGGCGTCCTTGGTGTCGGACGCCATGAGGTAGGCGAAGTTCGGCGAGCAAAACGAGGTGGGCAGCCGCAGGTGCACGGTGACGGCGGAACCGTCGACGTCGAGGGAGCGGACGAAACCGAGGTCGGTGATGGGTTCGTCGAGCTCGGGGTCCAGCACCACCGACAGCGCGTCGAGGCACTCCTCGCGGCGGTCCAGGGAGGTGGCGGTCATCAGGCCACCGCCACGGCCTGCGGCTCGGCGAACTGCGGGGGGTTCGCGACCTGCAGTTCCTCGGGGACCGGGATGTCGTACACGGCGGCGGCGTTGAGGCCGAGGATCTTCTTCTTCTGGTCGGTCGTCAGCGGTGCGTACTCGCTCATGTCCTCGGGGATCTGGAAGTCCACGAACGTCTCGACGAGCCACTTCGGGGTCCACAGCGCGTAGTCGCTGGAGAAGAAGATCCGGTTCTCGTCCAGCCAGTACAGCAGTTCACCGATGATCTGCGCGAAGTACCGCGGCCGGGTGTGCATGAACGGGATGGCGACGGCCAGGCCGGCGTACACGTTGGGTTCCTGGGTGGCGATCCAGCAGAAGTCCTCCAGGCGCGGCAGGCCGCAGTGCTCCACGACGAAGTTCAGGTCGGTGAAGTCGGTGGCGACGTGGTCGACGTCGGCGACGTCGAACGCGTCGCGGTCCAGCGGGCGGATCGTGGGGCCCTTGTGGACGTGGATGTTCTTGATGCCCACCTCGCGGGCCACCTCGAGGTACCGGTACGTCCACGGGTCGGACAGCTTGTAGCCGCGGGAGTCGCCGTGCCAGTCGGCGGTGTACAGCTTGACGCCCTTGAGGCCCATCTCCTCGGCGTCCTGCCGCAGCCGGTCGAGGCCGCGCTCGCCGTCGCGGGGGTCGAAGTAGTGGTTGTACGTCAGCTTGTCCGGGTTCGCGCGGGTCAGCGCCAGCGCCTCCTCGGTCTGCCCGAAACCCCTCTTGTAGAACTCGCCGAGGCGGGCCGGCTGGAAGATCGCGTGGTCGGCGTACCCGAGCTCGAACACGTCCCGCATGAGGCGTTCGCCGCCCTGGTAGAGGTACTCCTCGTACGGCCACAGCTCCGAGGCCGGGCTGAGGTTGCGGTGGTAGTCGTAGAAGCAGTCGATGAACTGCTTGCCGTGGACGTTCCGCTGGTTCTCCACGCGGGCGTCCCACAGGGCGATGTGGGCGTCGACGATGAAGTAGTTCTCGCCGTCCTTGGTGTACATGCTGCTCTCCATCTCCGGTGACGGGGCGGTGCGTTGGGACGACGGTAGGCAGCCGCGGGCCGCGCGGGACCGCTCGCGTGTCTCACTTTGAGACGGGACGCCCTGGGCCCGGGCCCGCCGGAGCCGTACGGTGGTGCCACCACGAAGGGAGTGGCCGTGAGCGAAGACGCTTCGAGACGTGCAGGACCGCACCCGTTGCGCGGCGGGGTGCAGGTCGAGGCCCGGGTCGCCGACCGGCTGGCCGCGTCGTGGCGCCGCAGCAGCGAGTACGGCGTGACCACCGAAGCCGTCGAACCGGTGTTCGCCGGCACCCGGGAGCAGGACTCGCTGTTCTTCGAGTGCGGGCGCGAAGTGCTGACGGACCTGCACCGCACCCTCGTCGACGAGCCCGTCAGCCTCATGCTCACCGACGCCGACGGGCTCGTCCTCAACCGGCTCGCCGGGGACACCTCGCTGCTGCGCAGCCTCGACGCCGTCCACCTCGCCCCCGGGTTCGCGTTCTCCGAGCGGGAGGCCGGCACCAGCGGCCTCGGCCTGGCCCTGGCCGACCGGCTGCCGTCGGTCGTGCGCGCCGAGGAGCACTACTCGACGAGCCTGGCCGGCTTCACCTGCGCCGCGGTGCCCGTCCTGGACCCGCTGAGCGGCCGGCTGGAGGGCAGCGTCAACATCACCACCTGGTCCGAGCAGCCCGGCAAGCTCCTGCTGGCGCTGGCCCAGTCGGCCGCGGGCGCCACGTCGGCGCTCATGCTGGCCCGCTCCCGGGGCCGGTCCCCGCGCCCGGCGCCGCGCGGGGAGGTCTTCCACGTGCAGCCGGGATCGCTGGAACCGGGCAGCGGGACGGTCCAGGGGCTGTCGGCGGTGTGGCGGGAGGCTTTGCAGCGCAGCGAGGACGCCGTGCGCAGTGGACGGGTCGTCCTGGCCGTGGGCGAACGCGGGTCGGGGCGCTCGACGGTGCTCGCGCAGGGGGTGCGGCGCGCCCGACCCCGGGACCGGATCCTGTCGGCCAGCCCGCCCGCCCCGCAGGACCTCGACGCCTGGCTGGCGCTGTGGTCCCCGGAACTGGGCAAGGCCGACACCTCCGTCGTGGTGGGCGACGTCGACGCGCTGCCCGCGCGGGCCGCCGAGGAGCTGCGGTGCCTCGTCGTGGCCGCCCGGGCCGCGCGCCCCGGTCTGCCCGTCGTCCTGACGGCGGAGAACCTGGCCGAGGTGCCCGCCGGGCTGGCCGCGCTCGTCGACACCGTGGTCTGCGTGCCCCCGCTGCGGGACCGGCCCGGCGACGTGCTGCCGCTGGCCCAGCACTTCGTCCGGCAGACGCGCGGCCGCGACCTCGACATCACCGCCGCCGCCGGGCGCGCGCTGGAGTCGTGCTCCTGGCCGGGGAACGTCGACCAGCTCCACCAGGTCGTGCGGCGCGCTGCGCTGCAGGCGGACCGGATCGACGTGCGGCACCTGCCGTCGGAGGTGTTCAGCGGGTCCACGCACCGGCTGACGCGGCTGGAGGCGCTCGAGCGGGACGAGATCGTGCGGGTGCTGACGGCGCCGGGGACGACCGTGAAGCAGGCCGCCGTCGAGCTCGGGATGAGCCGGGCCACGATCTACCGCAAGGTCGCCCAGTACGACCTGCGGATCCCGCGCTGAGCGGACGCGGCGGTCGCGGGTCGTCGCGGGTGGGGACCCGTGACAACCTGGGAGGGCACTGGGAGACCTGACCCGACCGATTGTGGAGGACCCGCCGTGGCCGGTGGACTCGTGGCCCTGCTGGACGACGTGGCGCTCATCGCCCGGGCGGCGGCGGCCTCCGTGGACGACATCGGCGCCGCGGCCGCCAAGGCCGGCGCCAAGGCGGCCGGGGTCGTCGTCGACGACGCCGCCGTCACCCCGCAGTACGTGCGGGGGCTGACGCCCGACCGGGAACTGCCGATCATCAAGCGCATCGCGATCGGGTCGCTGCGCAACAAGCTGCTGATCATCCTGCCGGTGATCCTGCTGCTCAGCCAGTTCGCCGACTTCCTGCTCACGCCCCTGCTCATGCTCGGCGGGGCGTACCTGGCGTTCGAGGGCGCGGAGAAGGTGTGGGCCAAGGTCAGCGGCCACGGGCACGCCGAGGACGCCGGGCCCAAGGACGAGCGGACGGTGATCTCCGGGGCGATCCGCACCGACCTCATCCTGTCCGCCGAGATCATGGTCATCTCCCTCAACGAGGTCGCCGACCAGCCGTTCTGGTCCCGGCTGGTGATCCTCGTCGTCGTCGGGATCGCCATCACCGTCCTCGTCTACGGCGCCGTCGGGCTCATCGTGAAGATGGACGACGTCGGGCTGAAGCTCGCCGACCGCCCCTCGGCGGGCGTGGCCCGCTTCGGCCGCGGGCTGGTGGGCGCCATGCCCAAGCTCCTGACGTTCCTCACCGTCGTCGGCACCGCCGCGATGCTCTGGGTCGGTGGGCACATCCTGCTCGTCGGCACCGACGAGCTCGGGTTCCACCCGCTGTACGAGTTCGTGCACCACCTCGAGGAAGCCGTCCACGACGCCGCCGGTGCGTTCGGCGCGGTCCTCGGGTGGCTCGTCAACACGCTGTTCAGCGCGGTGATCGGCCTCGTCGTCGGCGCCGTGATCGTGGTCGTGCTGTCGCTCACCGTGCACCGCCGCCGCGCCGCGCACTGACGGCACCACCCGTTCGGCCCGTCCCGGGCCCAGGGCGCCGCAGGCGTGTCGGAGCCCTCTGCCACGCTCTCCCCGTTCCACCAGCGAGGAGAGACCTGATGACCGTGCTCGACCCCACCCCGCCGCTCCCACGGGCGGTCGCCCGGCGCTACCGGCACAGGTACGCCGTGCTGGACGTCGAGACGACGGGGTGGGAACCGGCCACCGGCGACCGGATCGTCCAGATCGCCGTCTGCCTCGTGGACGCCCGCGGCGTGGTCGAGAGGTCCTGGTCCTCCCTGGTCGACCCGCGCCGCGACCCCGGGCCCGTCGACGTCCACGGCATCACCGCCGAACGGCTCGTCGGGGCCCCCACCTTCGACCAGGTCGCCCCCACCGTCGCCGCGCTCCTCACCGGCCGCGTGTTCGTGGCCCACAACGCGACGTTCGACTGGAAGTTCATCGCCGCCGAGATGCGCGCCGCCGGGGTCCGGCTC
This sequence comes from Kineococcus lubricus, assembly GCF_050871965.1. Classification (NCBI taxonomy): domain Bacteria; kingdom Bacillati; phylum Actinomycetota; class Actinomycetes; order Kineosporiales; family Kineosporiaceae; genus Kineococcus; species Kineococcus lubricus. Next base: position 32,484 of record NZ_JBJLSK010000030.1, on the reverse strand, counting down.
CCGGTGCGGCACCGCCTGTGCACGTGGAAGCTCGCCCGCCGGCTCGACCTGCCCGTGCCGAACCTGAAGCTGTCGACGCTCGCCGCGCACTGGGGGATCGAGCAGCTGCGCGCGCACGACGCCGTCGACGACACCCGCGTCCTGGTGGAGGTGCTGCGCGAGGAACTGTCCGCCGCGCAGCGGGCGAAGGTGGAACTCCCGCTGGTGCGGGTCGCGCCGCGCGGGTTCCTCGACCGGCTCCTCAGGCGCCTGCGCCGAGCGGTGCGGCGATCCGCGCCAGGAGGTGCGTGAGGAGCATCGAGCCGAGGAACAGCACCACCAGCGCCAGCAGCAGCGCCAGGAGGTCCTCGCGGAACCTCCGGGCCGACCGGCGGGCCGGTGGCCGGCGCGCGGCCGCGGGTCGCCCCGGCGGGAGCCCCCGCCGCGGCGCCGGGACGTGGACCGCCGCCGTGGTGGTGCGTTCCCCGTCCAGCTGCGCGCGCAGGAACTCCGCGAGGTCGGTGACCTCGCCCGGGGTCAGCGTCTCCTCCAGCGACCGCAGGTGCCCCACGAGGTGCGTGCGGCCCACCACACGCACCCCCGACCGGGTGCGCGCCGGGCGGAACGGCTGGTCCACCAGGCACAGCACGCCCCGCGTCGCGGACCGGTGCCGCGGCGGCAGGAGCGCGGCGACGGCGGCCGTCGCCCGGGCCACCCCGTCCAGCTCCCGGTCGCGCCGGTACCCGTTCTGGCGCAGGTGACCGTCGTCGAGGGTGACGTCCCCCGACCACTTCTTCGCGTCCACCACGACGACCCCGCCCGGGCCGATCGCCACGTGGTCCAGGTTCGCGTACCGCCGCCCCGGCCAGTGGACGTCGTGCAGCACCACCCAGCCGTGCCGGTCCAGGCCCGTCAGCGTCTGCGCGACGAGGCGCTCGCCCTCCGCCCCGGCCGACCAGGCGTGCTCGGAGCGTTCCGCCGCCGCGAGCTGCTCGCGCAGTTCCGCCGCGCTCAGCTCGTGGCGCAGCCGCGCGACGCGCGCCGTCGCGCGTCGCGCCTGCTCTTGCGCTCCACCCCCGGCGATGCCCACACCGGTGTTTCGGAGCGTGCTCGGGGTGGGCTGAGGGGGATCACCCGGGTGGGCGCACCGGTCCCGGGGTTCCCGTCGCGGGTCGGGTGAGGTCCGCGACCCGTTCCCACGCCGGGTCGTCGTGGGCCGACACCGCGTGCGGGCCGGTCGTCCAGCGCGCCGCCTGCGCCCGGACGACGTCCTCCACGTCGGACAGCGCGTCGCCGTACAGGTGCACCGTGCGGGTGCCGCCGACGGTCACGTGCGCCACGACGGCGGCGTCCTGCCCGACCGCCGCGTCGAGCTCGTCCTCGAAACCCCGCAGCGCGGCGAGTTCCGTCGCGCCCGGCAGGGCGCCGGGGTAGCCGAGTTCCACGGCGAGGTGCCGGTCGAACAGCGGGAACGCCGCGGGGGACAAGGGCACCACCGTCGAGACCAGCACCGGCCGCCCGTGGCGGTCCAGACCCTCGGCGAGCTTCCACACCGCGTCGGTGTCGTGCGCGGGGGTGAACTCGGCGGCCACCGCCTCGACCGCGGCCCGCAGCTCGGCGAGCCCCCCGGCGCCCGGCCCGCCGGCCGGGTCCGGGCCCCACGTCACCGCCCCCACCCACAGCTCCACCGCGCGCTCGCCCACGGCCGCGTCGAGCAGGTCGAACGCGAGCTGCGCCGCCGCGTCGCCGTCGAGCCCCGCGAACGCCGGGTGCACCAGCCGCACGTCCAGGTGCTCGCGGTCCTCGTGCGGTTCCCACGACGCCCGCACGTCCCCCGAGGCCAGGGTCCGGCCCACCGCGTCCACCGTGAAGTCCAGGTCCAGCGCCGGTCCCCGCTCGTCCCGGTAGGACCAGTCCGCCGTCTCCGGCGGGGCCGCGAGGAACCACCGGTGGGCTGTGGAGCGGGCCGCGGGGTCGCCGTTCGCGGTGACGGTCAGCCGCCGTCCCGTCGCGCACTGCCCGGACCCCACGCTCCAGGCCAGCGCCGGGTGCAGGCGCCCCACCCGGCCGGTCAGCAGCGGCGCGACCCCGTGCACGTCACCGGCGTCCAGCGCCGCGGCGCACCCGTCGGCGCCCTCGGCCAGCCACCACGCCCAGAACTCCGCGATCGCCGGGCGCGGGTCGTGCCGGGCGCGTGGGTGGCGCAGCAGCGACCTCACCGGTCCAGCGTAGGTCGGCCCCCGCGCCCGTGCAGGAGCCGCCGCGTCGCCGGGTCAGCCGTCGAGCAGGCCCAGTTCCAGCGCCCGCAGCACCGCCCGCGTGCGGTCGCGCACCCCCAGCTTCAGCAGCACCGCCGTGACGTGGTTCTTCACCGTCCCCGGGGCCAGGTGCAGCGCGGCCGCGATCTCCTTGTTCGACCAGCCCGCCGCCGCCAGCCGCAGCACGTCCAGTTCCCGCGGCGTCAGCGCCGGGGCGCCCAGGTCGGCCGGACCGGCCGGCGCGGACGGCCGGGCCGTGACCGCGCGCAGCAACCGGTCCGTCAGCGCCGGGCGCAGCGCGGTGCCGCCGTCGGCGAGGGTGCGGATCGCCGACAGCACCTGCTCCAGCGTGACGTCCTTCAGCAGGTACCCCCGGGCCCCCGCCCGCAGCGCCGCCAGGACCAGCTCGTCGTCGTCGAACGTCGTCAGCACCAGGACCGGGACCTCGCTCCCGCTGTCCCGCAACGCCTCCAGCACCGAGATCCCGTCGCGGCGGGGCATCCGCAGGTCCAGCAGCAGGACGTCCACGTCGCCGCGGGCCACCAGGTCCAGCGCCTGGTCGCCGTCCTCGCCCTCCCCGACGACCGTCACCTCCTCGCTCAGCGACAGCAGCCGCAGGATGCCCTGCCGCACCAGCGTCTGGTCGTCCACCACCGCGACCCGGATCGGGCCGCTCACGCCGGGACCTCCAGCTCGGCGGTGAAACCCCGGCCCGGGGCCGTCGTGAAGCGCACCGTCCCGCCGACGTCCTCGACCCGTTCGGTCAGCCCGGTCAGCCCGTTGCCCGGCTGCACCCGGCGGGCCCCGGCCCCGTCGTCGCTCGCGCGCAACCGCACCCCGGCCGCGTCGGCGACCACGTCGAGGGTGAAGCGGTGCGCCCCCGCGTGCCGCAACGTGTTCGTCAGCAGTTCCTGCGCGCACCGCACCACCACCAGCGCCCGCTCGGGCCCGACCGGGACCTCCTCGCGCACCGTCAGCACCACCTGCAGACCGGGGGTCCGGTCCACGACCTCCCGCAGGGCGCTCTCCAGCCCCTGCACCTCCCCGCGCAGGTCACCCACCACCGAGCGCACGTCCCCCAGCAGACCCTTCGCGATCGACCGGGCCCGGTCGACGTGCTCCGCGACCGGGGGCTGCGCGCGGTGCGCGGCGACTTCCAGCTCCAGCGCGAGCGCCGTCAGGCCGTGCCCGACGACGTCGTGCAGCTCCCGGGAGATCCGCAGCCGTTCCGCGTCGCGGCTCGTGGCCGCCAGCAACGCCGACGCGGCCCGCAGCTGCGCGTGCGCCGCGGCCAGCGCGGCGCGCTGCTCGCCCTGCCGCCGCCCGGCGACGACCACCACCGCGGCGAACACCTGGAACGCGCCGTACAGCGCGCCGAGAGCCACCACCTCGTGGGGGGCCGCGCCCACCCGGGCCGCACCGGCGACCACGGCCGTCGTCTGCACCGCGATCAGCGCCGCGGTCAGCGACGGGGGCGACGTCATCGCCGCCGGCACCACCGTCACCACGAACAGGATCGCCGTCCAGCTCGCCTGCGGGGCCAGCCACCACGTCACCAGCGCCGAGGCGACCCCCACCGCCAGCAGGGCCCGGGCCGGCAGCCGGTTCGGCGCGACCCGGCCGCTGACGAGGTCGTCGACGACGAACGCGGCCACGAACACCCCGTACGCCAGCCACCACCAGCCGGTGGTGCCCGACGACCCGCCCCCGACCAGCGCGATGACGCCCACGGCGGCGATCGCGACGTACCCCGTCACCGCCGTCGCGCGGTCCTGGGCCCCGGTGAACACCCCGTGATCGTAGGAGGGACCGGCCCGGCCGCACCCGTGCCAGGAGTCACGGGTGCAGCCGGTGACCTCCGGCACTTCGGACGGACCCCGCCGCCTCCTAGCGTCGACGGCACCGCACAACCCCCGACCCGGAGGAGCCACCCGTGGACGTCATCGAGATGAGCGGCGTCGCCAAGACCTACGGCGCCGTGCGAGCGGTCGACGGACTCGACCTGCGGGTCCGCGAGGGCGAGGTCGTCGCCCTCCTCGGACCCAACGGCGCCGGCAAGAGCACCACCTTCGAACTGCTGCTGGACCTCGTCCGGCCCACCACCGGGACCGTCCGCGTCCTCGGCGGCCCGCCGTCGGCCGCCCGGGCCCGCGTCGGGGCCATGCTGCAGTCCGCCGGCCTGCCCGAGCAGGTCATCGTGCGCGAACTCGTGCGGCTCGTCGGGCACGCCTACCCCCACCACCTGCCCGTCGCGGACGTCCTGGACCGCACCGGCCTGACGACCCGCGCCACCCGCACCGTCACCGCCCTGTCCGGCGGGGAACGGCAGCGCCTGCTGCTGGCCCTGGCCCTCGTCGGGGAACCGGAACTGCTGCTGCTCGACGAACCGACCGCCGCCATGGACGTCCTGGCCCGCCGCGCCTTCTGGGCGCAGGCCCGCGCCGCGACCGCCGCCGGCGCGACCATCCTGTTCGCCACCCACGACCTCACCGAGGCCGCCGCCGTCGCCGACCGCGTCGTCGTGCTCGCCGCCGGCCGCTGCGTCGCCGACGGCACCCCGCAGGCGCTCGCCGGCGACGGGGACCTCGAAACCGCCTACCTCACCCTCACCGACGCCCTCGCCGCCACCGGAGACCCGCGATGACCAACCTCGCCCCGAACGCCCTGCCCCGCACCGGGTCACGCCTCGCGTTCTCCCGCCTCGCCGTCCTCACCGAAGCCCGCGCCGGGCTGCGCCGCCCCGAGTTCGCCGTGCTCGGCATGACGCTGCCGGTGATCCTCTACGCGATCTTCGGCCTGCCCAACGCCGACTCCACCCTGCCCGGCGGCACCGACACCGGCCTCGTCATGCTCGCCGGCATCGGCTGCTACGGCGCCCTCACCCTCGGCATCGTCGTGTTCGGCGAGGACGTCGCCAAGGACCGCGGCCGCGGCTGGCTGCGGACCCTCGCCGCGACCCCCGTCCCCGCCGGGGCCTACCAGCTCGGCAAGCTCGGCGCCGGGTTCGTCCACGGCGTCCTCATGGTGACGGCGCTGTGCCTGTTCGCCGGTTTCGTCGGGGACGTGAACCTCGCGGTGGGGGAGTGGGCCACCCTGGCCGTGCTGCTCGTCGCCGGGGTCCTCGCGTTCAGCCCGCTGGGTTTCGCCATCGCCTACCTCGCCCGGCCCCGCACCGCCGTCGTCGTCACCAACGTGCTGTTCCTGCCGCTGTCGTTCGTCTCCGGGTTCTTCGTCCCGCTGTCCGAACTGCCCGACGTCATCGGGCAGACCGCGCAGTACCTGCCCAGCTACCACTTCGGGCAGGTCGTCCTGCACGCTGTCGCCGACGACGGCGACATCCGCTGGCTCACCGGCCTCGACACCCAGCCGCTCGGCGTGCACGTCGCGTGGGTGCTCGGCAGCGCGGTCCTGTTCACCGTCGTGGCGCTCGCCGCCGCGCACCGGGAGGCCGTCACCCGTCGCGGGTGACGCGGCGGCCGCGGTCAGGTCGGCGAGCCAGAGGCGCTGGTCGGGGGTCAGGCCGTCGTCGGGTTCCGCGGGTCTCGCGGGTATCGGGGGTGCTGCCTTCCCGGTGGCGGGGCGGGGGAGCTGACGGGTCCAGTGCCAGCTGCCGAACGCGCAGAGGTAGAACCGCACGCGGTTCAGGTGCCCGCCGTTGATGCTGGCGACGAGGTACAAGCGTTCGGCCTCGGCGCGGCTGCCGCTGCGGACCTTCCCGCACCGGAAGTGTTTGCGTTGTGTAGTATATATTGTTTCCTCCTAACCCACGGGGGCCCCCCCCCCCCCCCCCCCCCCCCCCCCCCCCCCCCCCCCCCCCCGCGGCGCATCCGGACGACCCGGGCGCGACGCACCTGCGCGCGGCGGCGGCCCCTGCTGGTCATGACGTCCTCCTCCCGTGAGGGAGGGAACGTCTCGCCGGGGTCCGACACGATGGCGCGGTGCGCGGGGCGGACCGATGAGCGTCTTCCGTTGCAGCAGCGGGAGATCGTCCGACTCGTCGGGCACGGTGCCTCACAGGGGAACCACCCGTGCGGAGCAGCGGCGTGCGCGGGGAGTGGCCGGGACGCACCTCACCAGACGAGGCGGCCGTCGAAGAAGTCGTACAACCCCGGCGCCCGCCACAACGGCGACCCCGGCGAGGCCGCCCGGTACAACCCCGTCGCCGCCGACCGCACCCGCTCCGTGTCCACCGGCCAGCGCAACGGCGCGGCGAGGGCCTGCAGGTCCGCCTCCGGACGGGCCAGGAGGTCGCGGACGTGGTCCACGGCGGGCAGCGTCGCGAGCTTGTCGCCGTTGCAGCGCGGGTCGACCGCCACGAGGTTGCGGACGCCGTCCAGCGGCAGGCGCGACCAGGGCAGCACGTGGTCGACGTGGACCCCCGCCCCGAGCCGCCGGCCGCAGTAGAAGCAGCGGTCGTCCTGGAACTCCCGCAACCCCGGCGCCAGCCGGGCCACGGCCGCCCGGTCGGCCCCGAACAGGAACGCGTGCAAATCCGGGACGTCGAGCTCGGCGGCGTTGTGACGCTGGACGTCGTCGACCCACCACTGCTGGACGACCGGTTGCAGGAGCGGGGAGACGCGGGCCAGGGCCGTCGCGACGCCGGGGAACAGGTCGATCGACCAGTCGTGCCGCGCCAGGGTCGATCGCGAGACGTCGTCGTGCAGCCAGGCGTCGTCGTAGAGGAACGGGACACCCGGTTCACGGCCACCGCTCTTCTGCAGGCGGAACACCGGCTGCCGCGCGAGCGTCACCGCGATCCGGTCGACGGCGGCCGACCACCGCCGCGGTTCGGCCTGCCGCAGCTGCGCGGGCGTCGACAACCCCCACGTCCGCGCCTCGTGCTGCAGGTCGTGGACGATCGAGGGGATCGTCACGGCCCCGGGGCGCGTGTGCTGGACCTGGCGCAACACCCCGTGCTCGCCGTACACGCGGACCTGCGGCCAGTACGCCTCGACGACCCGCTCGGCGAGGTCCGGGATCGGCACCCGCAGGCCCTCGTGCTCCCCGACCGGGTTCTCCAGGCAGTGCTGGAGCAGTGCGTCCAGCGTCGCGAGCTTGTACGTCGACACCCGCCGGCCCGTCGCCAGCAGCTGGGCGAGGCGGGCGCCGAGGTCGAGCGCGTCCACCTACGCCCGCCGGGCCAGCTCGCCCAGCGCCGCCGTGAACGCGGGGTTCCACTCGCTCAGGTGCGGCCACGCGGCCGCGACCCGCTCGGTCGCCTCCCGCGCCGACAACCCCTCCTCGCGGACCAGCCACGCGCGCAGGACCAGGCCGGTGCGGGACGCCCCGGCGTGGCAGTGCACGAGGACGCGGCGGCCGTCGGCGCGCAGGGCGGCCACGTCACCCAGGACGTCGTCCAGGACGGTGACGATCTCGGAGTTCGCGTCGTCGTCGGTGAGGTACGCGAAGCGCTGCACGTCGTGGCCGAACCGTCCGCCCGTGCGGCACAACGAGACGACGGCGAAATCCGGGTCGCTGCGGCGCGCGCCGTCGAGGTCGGACGCCCACACGCCGGGGGAGACCTCCCGGGGTTCCAGCCCCGTCGTGGGGCGGGGTTCGTGCAGCGGCGCGGTGGACCCGTCCAGTCGCAGGGCGAGCCACTGCAGGTGCCGCAGTTCCCACACGCGGTCGCCGAACCCGGGGACGCGGCCGTGCAGGGGGGAGGTCCAGCGGATCGGGATCCCCGTGATGCCCGCGCGAGCGCCGGCGAGGGCGCCGGTCACGCACGCGACGGTGTCGGTGTCGCCGCCCAGGTCGACCACCAGGCGCATCGCCTCCTCGAAGGTCACCGAGTTCCGCAGCGCCCACAACGCCGAGCCGAGGGTCGGCCAGACGGCACCGTTGGACTCGGTGGCGTCCGCGGGCGTCCAGCCCCGGTGGCACGTGCGCGTCCACTTCTCCCGGTGCTCCTGCGCGACCAGCGGCAGGGCGTCGGTGATCGCCGCGTCGGCGTCCCCGCCGTCCAGCAGGGCCCGCAGCGCCACGTGGAACAGCGCGCAGCCCTCGCCCGCGGCCGGGTCGCCGTGGGTGAGGGCGCTGATCCGGCGGGCCGCGTCCACCGTGGCGTCCCGGCCCCGGCGGGCGAAGAAGATCGCAGCCGGCGTGGTGCGCATCAGCGAGCCGTTGCCGGCGGCGCGGTGCCCGGCCCGGACGTGCTCGGCGGCCGCGGCGTCCCACGGGAGCCCGGACCCCAGCACCGCGGAGGTCTGGACGCCGATGTCCGGCGGGTCGGCCTGCGCCCACCGCTGGAACCGCGCGAACACGTCGGCCTCGTCCAGCCCGCCGTGCTCGACCAGCGACTCCGCGAGCAGCAGCGCCATCTGCGTGTCGTCGGTGAACTCACCCGGCGCCCAGCCCAGCGAGCCACCCCCGCACATCTCCGTGGCGACACCGCGGGCGGCGGTGGGGAAGCGGGCGGAGAAGGCGTGCGGCGGACCGAACTCGAAGGGGGCGCCGAGGGCGTCCCCGACGGCCGAGCCGACGAGGGCCCCCATCACGCGGTGCGAACGGTCCACGGTGACCTCCTCGGTGGTCGGGGTTCGACCCTAATCAGCCGTCGGTCCGGGCGCAGATGGGAGCGCAGGGCTACGCCAAAAGGTAGCGTTGAAGTGCGCCAAAAGGTAGCGTTCGGCCGTGCCGACCGTCCCGTACGCCGCCCGCGTGGTGGACGCCGAGCTCGACGAACTGCTGGCCGGGCTCCCCGCCGTCGCCCTCGAGGGCGCCAAGGGCGTGGGCAAGACCCGGACGGCCCTGCAGCGGGCAGCCACCGTCGTCCAGCTCGACGACCCCGCGCAACGAGACCTCGCCGTCGTCGACCCCGCCCGCGCCCTGCGGGGGCAGAGACCCGTCCTCGTCGACGAGTGGCAGCAGGTCCCCACCACGTGGGACGCGGTGCGGCGCGCGGTCGACGCCGGTGCCCCGCCCGGTGCGTACCTGCTCGCCGGTTCGGCCGTGCCGCGGGACACCGGGACCCACAGCGGTGCAGGTCGCATCGTCCGCGTCCGGATGCGGCCCATGACGCTGCCCGAGCGCGGGGTGGCCGCACCGACGGTGTCCCTCGCCGCGCTCCTGTCCGGCCGTCGCCCCGAGGTCGCCGGGACGACGACGGTCGGCCTCGAGGAGTACGCCGACGAGATCTGCCGCTCCGGGCTGCCCGCGATCCGCGGGCTGTCCCCCCGGCTGCGGCGGGCCCAGCTCGACGGGTACCTGGACGCCATCGTCGACCGGGACTTCCCCGACCTCGGCCGGGCCGTCCGCAACCCCGCGCCGTTGCGGCGGTGGATGACGGCCTACGCCGCGGCCACCTCCACGGTCACCGCGTACGACCGGCTGCTCGAGGCCGCGACCCCGGGCGACCTCGACAAACCCGCCAAGACGACGACGACGGCGTACCGGGACATCCTCGAACGCCTCTGGTTCCTCGACCCCGTCCCGGCCTGGACGCCGTCGCGCAACCACCTGGCGCGGCTCGCGGCCGCGCCCAAGCACCACCTGCTCGACCCCGCCTTCGCCGCCCGGCTGCTCGGCGTCGACGCCGATGCCCTCGCCGCCGCCGCCCCGGCCCGCGGCGCCGGCCGGGAAGCCACGCTGCTGGGGCAGTTGTTCGAGTCCCTCGTGACCCTCGGCGTCCGGGTCCACGCCCAGGCCGCCGAAGCCCGCGTCGGGCACCTGCGGCTGCGCGGAGGCGACCACGAGGTCGACCTCGTCGTCGAACGCGGCGACAGCAGAGTTCTGGCCGTCGAGGTCAAGCTCGCCGGCGTCGTCACCGACGCGGACGTCAAGCACCTGCACTGGTTGCAGCGGGAACTGGGGGACGGGCTCCTCGATGCGGTCGTCGTCACCGCCGGGCGGGACGCGTACCGGCGCAGGGACGGGATCGCGGTCGTCCCGGCGGCGTTGCTCGGCCCGTGAGGTGGTGCGGCACCGGTTGTGGACGACCGTCCGTCCGCCCTGCGAGGTTCCCGTACGGTGCGGCGGTGAGCGCGTGGGAGGAACCCGGCCCCGCCCCACCCGCCTCCAACACCGCCGTCGACGGGATCATGCGCCGCACCGGCCGCAAGGACACCCGCCCCGAACTGGCCCTGCGCCGCGAACTGCACCGCCGCGGCCTGCGCTACCTCGTGGACGCCACCCCGCCCGGCACCAACCGCCGCCGCCGCGCCGACCTCGTCTTCCGCGGCGCCCGCGTGGCGGTCTTCGTCGACGGCTGCTTCTGGCACTCCTGCCCCGTGCACGTCCACCGGCCCAAGGCCAACGCGGACTGGTGGCGGGTGAAGCTGGCGAGCATCACCGCCCGCGACCGTGACACCGACGCGGCGCTCGCGGCCGCGGGGTGGTGCGTGGTGCGGGTGTGGGAGCACGAGGACCCGCGCGCGGCGGCGGACCGGGTGCACGGGGTCGTGCACGCCCGCCGGAAACGCCCGCGCGGGCCGCGGCCCATCCGTAGGCTGACGAGCCCGTCGCCGAGGGAGGCCCCCGCCGTGTCCCCGTCCCGCCCGGTGCTGCGCACCGCCGCGCTCCTCGCCGTGGCCGGCATCACCGCCTGCGGCGCCGACCAGCCCGCCCCCGCGGCCACGGTCACCGTCACCGCGAGCCCATCGGCCTCGGCCTCGGCCTCGACCTCGGCCTCGACCTCGGCCTCGACCTCGGCCTCGACGTCGGCGTCAGTCTGGACCGACACCCACCTCACCGGGGACGACCGGACCCTCACCTGGGACGTCGTGGTGCCCCGCCTCAACGGGACCCCCGTCGCCGACGAGGTGAACCGGCGCGTGACCGCCTCCGCCGAGGACCTGCTGGACGACGCCCGCGCCACCGTCCAGGACGGCGACCCGCCCCGCACGATCACCGGCCGCGGCACCGTCACCACCGACGACGGCCGCACCGTCCAGGTGCTGCTGGAGGTCGTCGACAGCACCGAAGGCACCGCCCACCCCACCACCACCCTCGCCTCCACCGTCGTCGACGTCCGCACCGCGCGACCCGTCACCCTCGGCGACGTGTTCACCGACCCCGCGGCGGCGCTCGCCGACCTCGGCCCCGTCGTCGAAGAGATCGCCGCCGCGCAGGGCGAACCCGTCACCGACCCGGGAGGGCTCGCCCCCGAGGTGGGGAACTGGGCGACGTGGCAGTCCGGGCCGGACGGCCTCGCGTTCTCCTTCCAGGACTACCAGCTCGGTGGGCACGGGGTGCGGCGGTACGTCGTGCCGTGGGAGCGGGTGGAGCCGGTGCTGACGGGGGAGGCGCGGGAGCTGCTGGCGCCGCGCTAACGGCGCCCCGCGGTCGGGCGGGTGACGACGACGAGTTCCACCGCCGACTCCCGCCCGGCCCGTTCCAGCACCTCCCGGACGTCCGCCCACGCCAGCCCACCGATGCCCGCGCCGAGGCGCGGCACCCCGAGCCGGTCGAGGCCGCGGTGCGCGGCGTCCGCGAGCGCCGTCCGGACCGTCGCCTCGATCGCGTCCAGGCGCGCGTCCGCGCCCCGCTCCACCTGGGTGGCGAGGTTGTAGACCACGACCCCCTCGCCGGTCACCCACGGCATGACGTCCCCGAGGGTGAACTCCCCGGCCCGGCAGCGCCGCCGGTACTCCTGTTCCATCGCCGGCCAGCGGTCCGCGAACTGCCGGGCGATGCCGCCGGCCATCGATCCGCGGCAGTTGCAGCCGTGGGCGAGCGCGGGCAGGTCGAGGGCGAACAGGTCGCCGGTGGTGTGCGTGGTGGGCACGGTCTTCCTCTCGTCCGGTGGGGAGTCGGCCGGGTCGCCGGGGCTCCCGTGTGTCCCGTGTGGCAGATGGCTGAGGGTCATCCTGCCGGGCGCGACGGACACGGGGAACGTCGCCCGTGACGCCGCGCGACGACCACCGTCGTTGCGGAGCAACGGTTCTCTGTGCCGGCGCAGAGTTCGGGGTGCTCCGGGAACCACCTGGACGGAGCACCCGCCCGGCGGGCACACGGTGCTCGTGTGGCGCATACGGGTGATCCGCGGGCGTTCCTCTTCCCCGTACGAGCTCCCGAGCGCATCGTGGGAACACACCACCACCCCGAGGAGCCCCGTGTCCCTGCCCGCTGCCGGCCCGACGCCGTACCTGGCGCTGCACGTTCCCGCCGAGCTGTACCCGGAAGCCCTGGAGTGGCTGGCCCGGCGGATGCAGCAGGGACACGCCCCCGCCGTGATCGAGACGGCGGCCGACCCGCTGGTGCCGCTGTTCCGCGAGCTGTTCGCCAAGCCGCACAAGGCGACGACCCGCGTCGCGGACCTGGCCCGCGCGATGCTCGCCGGTGACCCCGCCGAGTGGTGGACCTCCACGCGCATCCGCGACCTCCTCGTCCTGGACCAGTACGAGTTCCGCAGCACGTGGCGGGCCCTGACCCGGCACCTCGACAAGCACTACCCGGGCACGCCGCAGCCCTTCCAGCGCGACAACGGTCTCGCCCACTCCCTCGGTGACACGACCGTCTACCGCATCGCGCCCGACCTCGTCGGCGTCGTCCGCGCCGCCCTCGCCTGAACCACCGACCACTCGGAGAACCCGTGAACCACGAGAACGACCTGAACGGCCTCGGCGCCGCGCCCTTCGTCGCCGACCTGCTCCGCGACCTCGCCACCACCCGCAGCCTGCGCACCGAACGGCAGAAGGACTACGTGAGCGTCAGCCCCTCCCCGATCGGCGCCATCGCCGTCTTCGCCCACCGCCACCGCCTGGAGATCGCCGTCCGCCCGGAACTGGCGAACGCCGCGCTGCTCGACGTGCCCGGGGCCGAGCTGAGGAAACCCACCACCGCCACCACGTACCTGGTCGTCCGGGAGCCGGTCTGCGAGCGCTCCCGCGACGCAGTGCTGCGCCACGCCGCGACGGCGCTGGACTGGCGGGCCGGTGGCCCGGCCCGCGGCGCCGGCTCCTCGCGGCGCGCCACCGCCGCGGCGGAGACCGCGCGTCCCGTCTGCCCGGAGTGCAACTACGAGATCACCCCCAGCGGCGCCTGCGGTTGCTGACGACCCCGAACCAGGAACCACGCGAGGAGAGCACCACGACCGACGAGACCGACCTGCCGGCCCGGTGCGTCATGTCCGGCCACGACGACCCCGTCCCGCTGGCCACGCACCGCAGCGAGCACTCCCGCGCCTGCGGCCACGACTACCTGTCGGCCCGGATCTGCCGGTCCTGCCTCGAGCGGGCCCTGGCCCTCGGCGGGGCGCTCCGATCGTCGATCTGCCGGCGCTGCGGTGACCGCAGTTTCGTCGAACTGCTCGACGTCACCGCACTGCCCCACTGGAACTGACCCCGCCCACTCAGGAGGAAATCCTCGGCCGACACCACGCCGCGACCTATGCACCCCGTGTACCTGCCCTTCACCGAGGACCAGGTGCGGAACCACTTCGCGCCCGTGACCTCCGGCGGTGACCGCGACCGGCACCTGACGCACTACCGCGAGAGCATCGCCCACGCCACCGGCCTCGTCCCTCTGCCCGTGGACGCGCCGGCCGCAGACGTCGAGAAGGCGTTGCGGCGCGTCCGCCAGATCGAGCGGGACGAGCGGTTCTGGGGCGCGGCGACGCTGCTGCACGCCTTCCACGCCGAGGACCGGATCGGCGCCCTGACGGCCCTGCTCGACCGTTGCCTCGGCGATCCGGCCGTCGTGGGTTTCCCGACTTGGCGCGACGCCCTGGGGGACGAGCAGCACCTGTACCTCGAGGCGAACCTCCCGTCGCCCGTCTCCTACCGGAACTGGCTGGCCGGCCACCTCGACGAGCGGGTCCTCACCCCGACCCTGCTCGCCGAGGCGCGCGGCAAGGGGAACCGGCTGGAACAGGCCACCAAGGTCGACGCGATCCTCCTCGCGGACACCGGCTTCGCCGTGGCCTTCGAGGCGAAGGTGCTCTCCGACGCCTCACCGACCACCACGCACGACGTCCTGCGCAACCAGATCGCCCGCACCGTCGACGTCCTGCTCGACGCGAACCCGCGGCTGTGCCCCGCCCTGGCCCGCCGCGACCCCGCCCGCACCTGCCTGGTGCTGCTGACGCCCCGCACGTTCCACCGCAACCCGTCCTCGCGGTTGTACGGCTGGCTGCACCGGGAGTACAAGAACAACCCCGCTGCGCTCGGTGAGCACCTGCCGCACCGGCGCGGCGTCGACTGGGACGCCGTCGCCGGCCGCCTCGGGTGGCTGACGTTCGAGGACTGCGCCGAGCTCCTGCCCGGCTCCTGCGGGTGGCTGCCCGGTGTCGTCACCCGGGGCGCTGCGCTGACCGGGTGACAAGGCCTGGACATCGCGGGCCCGCGGCCGCACCTTCGGGACTCCGCCGACGCGGGAACCCGCTGGGAGCGGATTCCCGCCCGTCCGGCCGACCGTTCCCCGAACCCTTCCGATGAGGAGATCACCCTGTCGAACCGCGCCGCCGTCCCGTTCCACCACGGAGGCGGCTCACCCGCGTGCGAGGTCGACCACGGACCGGACCGCCGGTTCCCCGCGACGCACCGCGTCTGGCTGGTCCGTCCCTGCGGCCACAACTGCACGAGCAGGGACGTCTGCACCGAGTGCGTCACCGAGTGCGTGACGTGGGTCCAGGCCCCCACCGAGTCCGCGTGCGAACACTGCGGTGACCGCAGCGCCGTCCGCCTGCTCCACGTCGAACCGCTCACGAACTCCTTGCCCACCCCGTCCCTGGAGGAACAGATGACCCACGACCACCACCGCCCGCGCCCCGCGACCGGTGTCACCGCCGACCTGGTCGACCCGCTGCGCGCCTGTTTCCGCGACGGCGAGGGCTGGCTCGAGTACGGCGTCGTGGAACACCGCCTCCGCGAGGTCGCCCCCGCGGTGTTCGCCCGCCACGTCGCCGAGGCCGGGCACAGCATGTTCGGCCCCACCGGCAACTCCGCGTCCAGGCGCATCGCCCACGCCCTGCGCAGCCTGCGCGCCGGCGGGGAGGTCCACCACTTCATCGGCGCCAGCACCGGCCGCGCCTGGCGGGGCAACCCGATCAGCCACTGGAGCCTCGACCCGTCGCGCCCCCGCACCGACGTGCTCAGCTGGGCGCGGCTGCGCGCGCAGCTCGGGACCTCCGACGACTGGACCGCCGCCGACCGGGCCGGGCTGGCCAGCCCGGGTCAGGGGTACCCGGGCGCCTGACGCGTCCTCCGACAGCGGGCGCCGACGATCCTGGTCGGCGCCCGTGTCGGACCCCCGGTGCACCATGCGCGGCGGAGGTGGTCGGACGTGCCGACGTGGATGTGGATGGTCGTGCAGAACCGGGACCGGGCGGCGGTTTCGCTCCAGCAGGCCGTCGCCCGGGGCGACCGGGAGGCGGCGGAGTTCAGCCGGCTCTGGCTCGCCGAGCGGCAGGCCGTGCTGGAGCGGGTCGAGCGGCTGTACGGCGTGGACCTGCCGTAGCCGCTGCTCCGATCCGGGCGTCCTGGTCAGCGCGCCCGGCCCGGTTGCCGATCCTCTCGACGACAACCCGTCGAGAGGAGCCGTGGTGCAGGTCCAGTACGTCGTCGACTTCGTCGTCCGCTCCACGGCCGACCCCACGTCGGCCGGGGCGCACGCCGCGCTGCTCCGGCACGTCCAGGAGTGGCTGGAGTTCGCCCACGACGGCGTCCCCGACCTCACCGCCCTGACGGCCGACGGGGCGTGCGTCCTCGAACGGCGCGACCTCGGCGCCGGGATGCCGTCGTTGTCCGGACCCGGGCCGCGGCAGCTGTCCTGGCACCGGGTCGGGACCGCCACGGCCTCCGCCCAGCGCATCGACCTGCGCGTCCCCGTCCACGGCGTCCCCGCCACCCACGTCACCGGTGTCACCCTCGCGTTCGACCACGCCACCGACGTCGTCACCGTCCGCGTCGTCACCGGCCGCGAGGCCCACGGCGGCTGGATCGCCCCCACCCCGCAGTCCTTCCTTCGCCGGCCCGCCGTCGTGCGCCGCATCGTCGAGGACCGCGACCTCGTCGTCACCGCCTACGGGCGGCGCGTCGACGGTCGACGTGACGACATCACGACCCCCGCCGCGGGCGCGGTCCTCGTCGACGCCCTGCGCCGAGTCGACCGGTTGCCGGTGCTCCTCGTCGCCCCGACCCACCGTTCCCAGCTCGACGTCGTCGACGCCGCGGCGGCCGAGCTGCCCGGGCTGGCCAACGTCGTCCGCCTGTCCAGCAAGGCGGCGATCGCCTCCGTGTCCCGCGGCATCGACCTGGAGGTGCCGCTCGGCGGCGCCCGGCTCGTCTGGCCGCACCTCGAGGCGCTGAGCCACCCCCGCTACGACGACGGCTGCCTGGACCCCGACTCCGACCTCGTCGCCGACGTCCTGTCGACCACCGCGCCGCTGTCAGTGGTCTCGCGCGGCATCGACGTGCCGTTCCGCACCGCGGAGCGGGCCGGGCGGGCGCTCGCCGCCCTCGCCCGGCAGCAGGAGGTCGAGGCCGCCGTCGCCCGCGGCGACGAGCACGCCGAGGTGGCGGCGCTGCGCCGGCAGCTCGGCGAGGCCCGCGCCGAGATCGACCAGTGGGTCGAAGAGGCCCACCGGCTCGAGGACGACGTGTCGTCCCTGACGATCGCGCTCGGCCAGGTCGGCCGCCGGCCCGCGCCCGTCCCGGTGGACTGGCACGACGCCCCCGCGCTGACCCCCGACGACGCCGAACCTCTCCTGGAGTTCCTGGAGCAGCGCAGCCGCGGGCACCTGCGGTTCACCGCCACCGCCGCCCGGACGTGGCGCAAGTCCGGATACCTGCACCCCGCGCAGATGCGCTCCGCGCTGCTCACGCTCGGGCAGGCCTCCGTGGAGTTCGCCGAGCAGCAGGGCACGATCACCGCCCGCCTCACCGACTGGTTCCGCGACGGCTTCGGCCTCGACGTCGCGACGACCGACCTCGCGCTGACGCAGTCCGGTCGCGCGTCCTTCGAGTTCGAGGGCGCGCGGCTCAACGGCGTGCCCCACGTGAAGCTCGGCGACGCGAAGCGGTGGAGCGAGTGCGGGCGGATCTACTTCGCCTACCAGAGCGACCCGGCGCGGTTCGTGGTGCACCACGTGGGGTTGCACGACCTCTGACGGGACCATCCGATCCGGTCAGCGGCGCGCGAGCCGGTACATCCGATGAGGCGTGCGTACGTGTACGACACGCGTCCGTGACGGTCAGCCTGCCCGTACGAGCGACGCCTCGCTGAAGAAGTCCGTCGGCATCGCGTGGTGCAGCCGCCAGGTGATGCCGATGGGTCGCTCACCCTCGTGGGAGACGTAGTCAGCCGGCCCGAGGAACAGGTAAGGCTCGACCCCGAAGTCGCCCTGCTTGCGCTGGCGCGCGAACAGCAGGACGTGAGTCCCCGTCGTCCGGTGGTTCAGGTACCGCTGCCCCGTCGCGGAAGCGACTGTCGTCCGCGACTGCGACTCCCAGTGGAAGAGGTGCTGCGTCAGCGGGTAGTCCCGGTACATCGTCGACGGCGAGTAGTCGGCTTCGGACTTGGCGAGGGTGATGAGCAGCGCGTCGGTGCGGTGCTCAGCTGCCCAGACGACTCCTTCGCGGAAGGACATCGGCGGGCGCGTGGCGGTGGCGACGCCAAGCGCGCTGACGATCTCGTCGCGCGAGTAGCGGGCGTGGACGATGAGCGGCAGGTCAGCGATCTCCCCGTCGAGCGCGGTCGTGGGGTGACGGGCGTCGTCGAAGGCGATGTCGACGAGCTGCGCCAGCTCGTCCCGGACCGCGGGTTCGCGTCGCAGGACGTCCAAGACCGCAGACAGGTCGCCGGGAGCACCGGACGGCCAGAGCGACGCGGTGAGCATCCCCGCGAGGTGCTGTTCGACGGGGGAGAGCGCCTCGGCGGTGACGTCGTCTGAGAGCAGTCGGGAGTACGCGTCGCGGCGCAGCCGGTCGTCGACGTGTGTGACCGCACGCACCCGCTTCAGGAGCGCGGTCTCCACGGGTCCGCTCGGCCTCGTCTCCGTCCCCGCGCGGCGGCGCAGGTCCGTCCACGAGCGGTTGCTGCCGAGCAGTTCGCGCACGCTGAGCCCGCTGGCGCTGAGGAACTCCGCGATGCTGCTGCTCGGGTGCGCCCGGACCTCGTTGACGAGCGCGGGGGTGCGCGGGCTGAGCTGGCGCTTGATGCTCGTGACGACGCGGTCCTGCACCACCTCGTCGAGAACGATGGAGCACCCCGCCGGCAGGAAGGGGAATCCCTGCTCGGCCTGGTGCTGCAACGCGCCGCGGCTGACCCCGGTGAGCGCGCGGAAGCGCGTGTCGAAGCGGAAGTCGGCGTTCTGGTGAACCGTGGGAACGTGGCGAAGATCCTGGGGGAGCTGCTGTTCCTGCTGGAGTACCGCGACGAGGAGATCCGGTTGCAGTACTCCGAGACGCCGTTCGCCCTGCCGACGAACTTGAAGATCGTCGCGACCATGAACACGGCCGACCGCTCCATCGCCCTCGTCGACACGGCCCTGCGTCGGCGCTTCCACTTCATGCCGTTCTTCCCGGACACCGCCCCGATCGATCAGGTGCTGCGCCGCTGGCTCACCGACCACGCGCCGGACCTGCTGTGGGTGGCCGACGTCGTCGACCGAGCGAACGCGGAGCTCGCCGACCGGAACCTCGCCATCGGCCCCAGCCACTTCCTCCGTCCCGGTCCGACGGAGGAGGCGGTGGAACGCGCCTGGACCTACTCGGTGCTCCCGTTCCTCGAGGAGCACTTCTACGGCGACCCGGCCGCTCTGGAGCGGTTCGCGCTGGACCGGCTCCGCGCGGGTGGGTGAACGGCTGCTGGTGCTCACCGAGCACCAGCTCAGCGATCCGGTGACCCTGTCCGTCGACGAGCGGGGCGCCCTGCTCGCAGCGGTCGACGGGCTCTCAGCGGCGCCCGAGCGCGGCTCCGCCGACACCTACCGCCTGTCCTGCGGTTCGACGGTCGGCATCGTCCAGGTCGGTGACCTGACGGTGGAGCTGCGACCCAAGGTCGGCCTGGCGCCGCTGATGTTCATGCTGGCCTACCGATCGTCCCCACCGACCTGGCGATCGGCTGCCGCTCTCGCGCCCGACGCGACCTTCAGCGAAGCCCTGATCGGGTTGTTCGCCCGCTTCACCCACGACGCCACCCGCACCGGTCTGCTGCACTCCTACCGCCGCGAGCAGGACGCGCTGACCACCGTCCGCGGACGCGTGCGGATGACCGACCAGGTGAGCCGGCGACGCGGGGCGGCTCTCCCCGTCGAAGTCGAGTTCGACGACTTCACCCCCGACGTGCTGGAGAACCAGGTCCTCCGTTCCGCGGTGGACCGGCTGCGGCGGCTGCGCACCCGCTCCGAAGTGTCGCGCCGGACCGTGGACCGGCTGCACCACCTGCTGCACGGCGTCTCCCCGCTGCCCGACCCGCGGCGCGTGCCCGAGCCGGTGTGGACGCGGCTGAACGCGCACTACCGACCGGCCGTCTCCCTCGCCGCGACCCTGCTCACCGGTGGCCTGGAAGCGCGAGCGGGGACGCGCGCCGCCGCCGGCGTCCTCGTCGACATGAACGCCCTCTTCGAGGACTTCCTGCGGGCCGCGTTGCGGGACGCTCTCGGTGTCGGTGAACGCAAGTTCCCCAGCGGTAGCTCGAGCCCTCGACGGTGGCTCGACGTCGACCACCGGGTGCCGTTGGAGCCGGACCTCACGTGGTGGCACGGCGGCCGGTGCGTGTTCGTCGGGGACTGCAAGTACAAGCGGGTGAACGGGAACGTACCCAACGCCGACGTCTACCAACTGCTGGCGTACCTCACGGCCCACGGGCTGGACGAGGGGATGCTCGTGTACGCGGCGGGGAAAGCCCCAGCCCAGGACCTCCGCATCGCCGCCGCTGACAAGATCGTCCGCGTGCGGACGGTGGACCTGGCGAGCGACCCCGAGACGCTGTTGCAGGCGGTGGGGAACCTGGCCGACGAGGTGCGAGCCGGCAGCGTGGTTCCGCAGGACGGGTGACGACTCCCCGTTCCGTCCGTCCGAGGGAACGTGCTCGGGGACGATGCTGACCGTGGCCAGAGTGCACCTCAACGCCGGCGGCAAAAGCCCTCAGATCGTCCGCATGATCCTCCGAGGAGCCAGCGAGCGCCTGCGACCACCCGGCGACGACATCTCCACCGTGCGCAGGACCGCCCAGAAGTGGCCGCCACGTACCTGCGAATCGTGCCGTTCCTCCCGCGAGGTGGCGACCCGCCATGGTTCGGCGAGCTCAGCCTCAGCCGACGCGACCAGGTCGACCTGTCCCCGCCGCCGTCCTGCGCTCCAAGGCCGCGACCAAGGACCCCCGCGCCTTCCTACGGTGGGCCGGCGCGGGCGAGCGCGCATGTGCTCCCCGCGACCCCGACCAACGCCCGACGTCTGCGCTACGTCCCCCGCGATGGGATCCGCGCCGCCGTCCGACAGCTCGTCCACCACGGTGCGGTGACCGAGGCGGCGCTCACGGCAGCGTTGAAACGGCGACACCTGTGGGGTGAGTCGCTGCCGCAGGTCCATACGGAGGTCGACGTGGCGGTGTCACTGCTCCTGCACCGGGGAGAGCTGCGGCGAAGGGTGAACGGGCGGTTGACCTCGTCCTGACGACGGAGCGCTGACGAGGTCAGGACGGCTCACGGAGCGAGTAGTACCGTCGAGTTGTGCGTACTGTCGCTGACCGCCCTCTCGACTCTCTCGACGAAGCGATAACGTCGTGAGCGGACCGGTCAGCCCGATCGAAGAAGACCTGCGTGCGCGCATCATGGATCGATTGGCGCAGGTGGTCTCCACCAACGGCGGTGTCGTCACCCGTGACGAGCTCACAGCGTTCCAGTTCGGGGCCGGCGAGAGCCGAAAGCTGCTGGACCGGAACGCCGGCATTTGGAACCCCAAGGACCTCGCTGCGACGCTCAGCATCATGTCGTCATCGGACGGGCCGTATGACGACAAGGACGTCGACGGCGGTCTGTTCCGGTACGACTACCGTACGGGATCCTCTCGTGGGCAGAACACCAAGCTCCGCCGTGCGATGGAGCTCGGACTGCCCATCATCCTCCTGCGGAAGATCGAGAGAGGTGTCTTCGTCCCCGTCTTCCCCGTGTACGTCGTTCAGGACGACGCGGCGGCACGGCAGTTCGTCATCGCTCTCGACGAGTCGCTGCGCTTCCTCCACGACCCCCTGAACCCGACGCTGGCGGAGCGGAAGTACGCCGAGCGAGTCACCAAGCAACGCCTGCATCAACCCGAGTTCCGCGGCCGCGTCATCCGCGCTTACGAGACGAGGTGCAGCGTCTGCTCCCTCGCACACGGCGAGCTCCTGGACGCGGCCCACATCGTGGACGACAGCCATGAGGCGTTGGGGCAGCCCGCGGTGTCCAACGGCTTGAGCCTTTGCACGCTCCACCACCGGGCCTACGACCGGCTGTTCCTCGGGATCACGCCGGACTGCACGGTTGAGATCAACCAAGCACTGCTGGAAGAAGTGGATGGACCGATGCTCAAGCACGGCCTGCAGGAGATGCACGGTCGGGTGTTGACGTTGCCGAAGCGTGCCAGCGACCGGCCGGATCGAGCTCGGCTGGCCTGGAGGCACGAGCAGTTCACCAACGCCGGGTAGACATCGACTTCGCGCGAAGCGCGGCTTCCAGGCACTCCTGCACTAGCCCCGGCCGTCCTCCGGCAGTGGCTCTCCGGAACCGAACGCCGCGTCGTAGTTCCCGTTCGTCGTCCGCAGCCACTGCGACACCTCGTCCGCGAGCTTCTCGGTCTGTTCCTCTCGCCACCGCTGGACAGCGGCTTCAGCCAAACCGACCTGCGCATCGAGGACGACGTTGGCAGCGCGGATCTCTGCGTCGAGCTCGGTGGCGGCCCGTGCCCTCGCGGCATCGAGGCGTGAGTCGGCGAGCAATTGCGCCTCGGCGTACTCCGTCTCGTGGCGCAGGAACAGGCGGTCCTTGACGTGCTCGGCATCCTTGTCCCCCACCCACTCGTACAAGCCGGGCTTGGCCATGGACAGCATCGTCTTGAAGATGATCGGCACGCACTCGATGACGGTGAGAAACAGGAACAGGCCTCCGTGCATCAACTCGATGTTCGAGTTCTCCTGCTGCATGTCCCGCAGGGCGCCGAAGCGCGCGAGCAGGCCGTCGTCGGCGGCGACCGCGGCGTCGTGCGCGGCGATCTGATCCGCGCGCTCCTGCTCCAGGTCCATGACCTCAGCCTGCAGCTTCCCCAGTTCCTCGGATGCGTCACCCTGCTGGGCGGTGAGTTCCTCCTGAGCCGTGCTCTGCACCGCCACGGTCTGCGCGTCGAGCTGGCGTTGCAGCTCCGCCCGCTCGACGGCGAGCCGATCGCGGCGCGCCTCCTTGTCGGCGGCCGCAGGTCCTACGCCGGCCTTGCCGCTGCCGCACGTTCCTTCCTTCTCACAAGCGACGTCCTTCTCCGCCTGCTGGAAGTCATCAGTCACCGTTGCGAGCTGGTCGCGCAGCTCGGTCACGGTGGGGTCGTTGAAGACGAGGGAGTCGGTGCCCCTGGTGTTGATCGTCTTCTGCAAGTCCTTGATCTGCTGTCGCTTCTCGTCGAGTTTCGCGTAACGCGGGTCGGTCTGGAGGTCCACCTCGAAGGCGGCGCGATCTGCGCGGTGCTGGACGGCGAGGTGCTCGTCGATCTCGTCGTGGAAGATCTGCAAGGTCAGCGGCATCGAGATGACGGCACCGACGACGATGGCCAGGCCGATGCGGGGCAGAGCCATGAGGACGGTCTTGAACCAGTTCGACATGCGCGGCGTGGAGACCACGAGCCACCGGTCGAGGTTCAGGATCGCGAGGCCCCACACGGCGCCCATCGGCAACGCCAGCCACCACGGCGCGTCGAAGGCCATGTGGATCGCCACCGCGGCGGACAGTGCACCCAACCCGGCGGTCATGAGGATCGCACCACCGAGGGAAGCCTGCTTCACCTCCTCGGACGGTGCCTGGGCCAGGATCCTCCGGTCGGCGCCGGAAACCGTGATCAGGAAGCTGCGCAGGCGCCTCACGACGAGGATCCCTTCTGGTGCGGCACGTTCCGTGCCGGTGCGGTGCGGATGGGGGGCAGGTCGTGGCTGACGCCGCGCAGCCAGCTGATGAGCGCGCGGGGGACACCGATCGGCCCCACGACGTCGCTCGCGACGGGTCGCAAGGAGTCCTGGGCGGCGAACAAGCGGTCCAAGTGCTGACTGGCGGTGCGGCCGGCGTCGATCGTGCTGCTCACGTCGACGTGCAACCGGATGCTGGGCGGTGCCGGCAACCGCACGGTCTCGATGGTCGGTGCGGGCACGACGACCACGAGGCGGGTGCGGGCCACGGTGCGGCCGGCGGCGTTGTGGCCGACGACCTCGATCGCCCGGCTGTGCGGCAGAACGATCGTGGTCGAACCCCTGCTCGGGTGCTCCAGGACGCCGTCCACGCTCACGGACGTGGCGTTCTCGAACGCCCAGGTGACTTCGACGGGCAGGCCGCGACCGACGACCTCCCGGTCGACGTGCAGCAGCGCCAGACGCGGCGGGAAGTGGTCTCGTCTGGTGGGCGGTTCCGCGAGGTGCTCGTCGCCGGCGACCCGCTCGGCGTGCGTCTCGCCGGTGAACGGGTCATCCGCCACCCCCGTACCAGCAGCGGTGGGCGCCGAGTTCACTGCGGACTCGGCTGCGGGGACCTCGTGGACCGTGCCGACGCGACCAGTGGCCGTGCCGCCGACGCCGGTCTGCGCTGCACGCGGCTCGCCCGGTGAACGTCGAGCCCGTCCCGGAACGTACTGGTGACCCGGCCGCGGGTTGTGCCAGCGGTCCACCACGGGTTGCCGCGCCGCCCGCGGTCGGCGCTCCAACGACGGCCGTCGCCGCAGCAGCTCGACCAGGAACCACACCAGACCGACCAGCGAGAGCAGGACGGAGATCATCTCCAGCTGCTCAACGATGAAGCGCCCGATCCCACCGTCGGCACGGGCTGCGCGCCCCTCAGGCCCTAGGAGCGTCACCGTCAGGACGGTGACCGCGCCGAGCGTGCTGCCGGTGAGCCACGGGTGCTGGCGCACCCACGGGAGAACGTTCCTCATCGAGTCCACCTTCCCGCTCAGCACGAGTAACCGTTCGTGGGCTGGTACTGCACCGTCTCCCCGTTGCGGGTCTTCGTGCAGGACTGGGCCTGGAAGTCGTAGCCGCCCCACGCCACGGTCGTGGTGACGGAACTGCCACCCGCGTCGTCGACGGTCTCCTTCCACTGCAGGCGACCGCTCTCGTCGTCCGGGAGGTAGGTGATCGACGACGGGGACGTGGAGGCGAAGGAGAGGGACTTGTTGGACAGGTATCCGTCTGAGAGACCGGCCACCATGATCGACAATCGGCCCGTGCCGTAGGAGCTGGCGGAGCGGGTGATGACGGCGATGTTGCCCTGGCCGTCGATGTGGATGTCCTCTGCGGTCGGTACCTGCACGTCCGTCGCGCTTGGGCCGTTGCCGCTCACCAGCTGTCGGGTACGGGCGTCGACCCCCAGGTACCCGATGTGGGTCCACGGGTCGGGGTAGCCCTGGGTGTCCTCGAAGCGGACGAGGGCGATCGTGTACCGCTCCCCACCCTTCACCAGGTCCGCGCGCGCCAGCAGAGTGCACACGCCTCCGACGCAGTCCGGGTCGGCGCGCAGCACGTCGTCGTTGGAGAGGCGGCCGGGGTCGGTGGCTGCACTGGTCGTGGACGTCGTCGGTGTGGAGGACTGCGCAGGCGGGACCGTGGCTGCGAACACGTCGCGCGGCTCGGTCGTCGCCGCGGTCGTCGCCGCGGTCGTCGCCGCGGACGACGTCGGGGCGCTGGTCGCTGCGGTGGCCGGTGCGGTGTTCGCGACGGCGGTCGCAGTGGCAGTCGGGGCGGACGGGGGAGTCGTGGTGGTGGTGGTAGGCGTAGAGCTGCTCGGAGTGCTCAGTTCCGGCGTCGCCGCGACCGCGCTGGCCGGCGGCGTGGGGGCAGCGGCGTCCGGCGGATCCGTGAAGGGGAAGAAGAGGGCCACCAGACCCACAGCGAGCGCTGCTGTGGCCGCCTTGCGTTCCCTGCCGGAGGCGTGGGTAGCGCTGCGGGACGACAACACAGCAGTCGCCACCGTGAAGGTGAACAGACCGACGAACAAGGTCGGCACCACGAGCCCGCGCACGTCCGCGAGCACCGACGGATCCGACTTGACGGTGATCACCGCCACTGAGACGAGCACCGAGGCGCCCAGCGTGCGCCAGACAGGCAGTGCGAGGAGCTGAGCAGCGAGCGTCTGAGGCGGAGTGTCGACAGGCGTTCCCGTGGTCACTGCTGCTCCTCTCGACCGTCGACGTGCTCCTGGACGGCGGGGAGGTGGTGGGTGCCGCTCGTCGCCTGATGCAGGCACCAGGTTCATCGGACTTCCGGTCCGCGCTGTCGATCGCCCGTGCGAGTGACGGTAGGCGTCGTCTGCATCGACCGAAGATCACTCACTGGTCGTCTGGTCAGCGGGTCTTCTTGTGCTGTTGGACTGGTGTGCCACTGGTGACGATCCACTCGCGAGCTCATCCGCACGAGTCGTCAAGCAGTGCGGAGTGGGAGAACGACATCGATCTGCCTCGCTCGACTTCGACCTTCCACATCGTCCGTCTGTCATCAGCCGTTCGCACTACCCGCCGTAGCTCCGCTGAGGTAGGCGAGTTCACCCACCGAGGGGGACGACGCGTCGGGACATCAGATCTCCTGATGTCCTGAGCATGACAACGCGTCACCATCCGGCGCACTCCCGCACAGCCACTACCGTCGCCGCGGCGGCCTGCGCCACCCTGGTCACTGCCCTGCCCACCTCCGCGCAACCAGGACACGTGCCCGCCGTGTGGTCGACGGATCCAGTGGAACGGCCGCCGCTCCGACAGCGCTCGCTCCAAGGGGGTCGCGGCCATGTACTGCCAGGCTGCTGACGGTGGCGACTGAGCGCTTCGCCTCCGTCGCGTTGCCGACGCGAAGAACGAATCCCGCGCTCGCCCCACCCGCTGCGGCCACCGGAAGGCACAGGCGACGTCTCCGTCAGATGGCTGTGCCATCCCCCGGCACCACCAATCCGCTCTCGTACGCCCACACCACCGCCTGCGCCCGACTCGCCAACCCCAGCTTCCCCATCACCCTTTTCACGTGCGTCTTCACCGTCGCCTCGCTCAGCACGAACCTCTCCGCGATCTCCGCGTTGCTCAGCCCCTGCCCCACGAGGACGAGCACTTCCCGTTCCCGCGCGGTGAGCGCGTCCACGACCGCGGACCCGCTGACCCGCTGCGGCCGGAACGCCTCAACGAGTCGGTGGGTGATCCGGGGGGTGAGGAGGACGTCTCCGGCGGCGACGGCTTCGACGGCGGCGATGATCCGCGCGGGTGGGGTTTCCTTGAGCAGGAACCCGGCGGCGCCGGCGCGCAGGGCGGCGTAGACGTGCTCGTCGAGGTCGAACGTCGTCAGCACGAGCACTTTCGGCGGCTCCTCGCCGGAAGCCCGCTCGGCACCGAGGATCCTTCGGGTCGCGGCGATCCCGTCGATCACGGGCATCCGGATGTCCATGAGCACCACGTCGGGCCGGACCGCGAGCGTCAGGTCGACGGCCTGCTGCCCGTCGGCGGCTTCTCCGGCGACCTCGGTGCCGGGGGCGGCGCGCAGCAGCGCGACGAGGCCGGCGCGCACGAGGGCCTGGTCGTCGGCGACGAGGACGTGGACGCTCACGGTTCGGCCCCCACGGGCAACTGCAGTTCGACGCTGAACCCGTGTCCGGGGCGCGGTGCGGCGGTGAGGTTTCCGCCGTAGAGGGCGGCGCGTTCGCGCATCCCGCGCAGGCCGTGCCCCTCTCGCACCGGTCCCAGAACCGCAGGACCGTCGTCGTGGACCGCGACGTGCAGGGTGCCGTCGCGGCGTTCCACGAGCACCTGGGCGTGGATGGCGCGCGGGGTGGTGGCGGTGTGCTTGATGACGTTGGTGAGGGATTCCTGCACGACCCGGTACGCGCACAGCCCCTGCCCGGCGCCGAGGTCGTCGAACTCCCCGCTGGTGCGCACGTCGACGACGACCCCGGCGGCGCGGGTCCGCTCGGCGAGGTCTGGCAGTGCGGCCAGTCCCGGCTGGGGGAGGTAGTCGGGTTCGTCGTCGGCGCGCAGGACCTCCAGCAGCCGGCGCATCTCGGCGAGCGCTTCGCGGGTGGTGTCCTCGACGGTGGCGATGGCGGTCTTCGCGGTGGCGGGGTCGTCGTCGAGGACGTACCCGGCGACCCCGGCCTGCAAGGCGGTCACCGACAGGTGGTGCCCGACGACGTCGTGGAGTTCGCGGGCGATGCGGCGGCGTTCGTCGGCGACGGCGCGGGCGGACTGCGCGGCCAGCGCTTCGGTGCGCGACGCCCAGCGGCGGGTGCTCTCCCCGAGCGTCCACGCGCCGGCGAGGACGAGGGCGGCCTGGCCGATGTCGAACCAGCTCGGTTCGGGGTCGAAGCCGAGGGCGCCGCCGAGCCACACCACCGCCACCGCGGCCGTGAACACGGCGGCCGCGGTACGCCGCGGGCGCAGGGTGGCGACGGTGAACATCGCGACGACCATGCCGAGGCCGCTGCCGGGGAAGGCGCCGACGACCAGCTGGTGCCCCGTGACCGCCGCGAGCACGAGCACGGCGGTCAGGACCGGCACCCGCTGGCGCACGGCGATGGGCGCGGCGGTGAGCGCGGCGAGCACGAGGCCGGGCAGGGGTTCCCCGGCGCGGACCAGCGGGCCGAGGGTGAGCAGCGTCAGCAGCGCGGCGAGCGCCGGATCGACGAGGGACGGACCGGGCAGTCTCCGCACGTCCGTGAGCCTGGCACGTCACCCGCGCCGGCCGCCATCGGCCGTCCGGACCCCCGGCGTACCCCTGCGGGGGTAGGGGGAGTTGCCCGCCTCGGGGGACGCGCCGCGACGGCCGTTCTCCCTAGCGTCCTCGGCATGACGACGACGCGAACCACCACCCGCACTCGCCGCACCGTCGCCGCTGTCGCGGTGGCCGCGGCCTGCGCGACCCTGACGACCGCGTTGCCCGCTTCCGCCACCCCGCCGCGCGAACACGACGCCCACCTGCGGCAGGTGCTGCAGCAGGACGCCGACGCGCTGCTGACGCTGGGGACCCCCGGTGTCCTCGCCGAGCTGGACCGCGCCGGCCACCGCGACCTCACCGTCCGTGCCGGGTTCGGTGACGTCGCGGCGCAGACCCCCGTCCCGTGGAACGCGCGGTTCCGCATCGCGAGCGTCACGAAGCCGTTCGTCGCGGCGACGCTGCTGCAGCTCGTCGGCGAGGGCCGCCTGTCGCTGGACGACACCGTGGAGCAGCACCTGCCGGGGCTGGTGCAGGGCAACGGCAACGACGGGAAACTCATCTCGATCCGCCAGCTGCTGCAGCACACCAGCGGCCTGCCGGAGTACCTGGCCGTGATGCCGCAGCTGTTCAGCGGGGAAGGTTTCCAGCAGCACCGCTTCGACAACCTCACCGCGCAGGACGCGGTCGCGCTGGCGATGACGCAGACCCCCACGTTCGCGCCGGGCACGAGCTGGAACTACTCGAACACGAACTACGTGCTCGCCGGGATGGTCATCGAGCAGGTCACCGGGAACACCTGGGAGCACGAGGTCCGGGAGCGGATCGTGCGCCCCCTGGGTCTGCGGCACACCACGCTGCCGGGCAGTTCGTCGGAGATCCACGGCCCGCACGCCGTCGGGTACGAGCGGTTCCCCGGTGAGGGCGCCACCCCGGAGGACCCCCGCTACGGCGAGGCGATCGACGCGACGGAGCTGAACCCGTCGTGGGCGGGCGCGGCAGGGGCGATCATCAGCACCACCGACGACGTCAACACGTTCCTCCAGGCCCTCGTGAGCGGCCGGGTGCTGCGCCCGGCGCAGTGGGTGGATATGACGGCGACGGTCCCGGCCAGCGAGGAGTTCCGCAGCAACTGGCCCGGCGCCCGCTATGGCCTGGGCATCATGTGGGTCCCGACGTCCTGCGGCGGCATGTGGGCGCACGGCGGGGACATCCAGGGGTTCATGACCCGCAACGGCGTCACCCCCGACGGCCGGCGCAGCGTCGTCGTGTCCTTCAACACCGACTCCCCGGTGCCGCAGCCGGGTGTGCAGGTCCCGGCCGGGGACATCGCGACGCAGCTCATCGACGACGCCCTCTGCCGCTGAGCCCGGGCGTGCTCAGGCGCCGGCCGGGACCCGTCCCTGCACCACGTCCGCCTCCACGGGCCGCGAGAACAGGTACCCCTGCCCCACGTCGCACCCCATCCCCGCGAGCAGTTCCCGCTGCTCCTCGGTCTCCACCCCTTCGGCCACCGCCCGGATCCCCACGGCGTGCGCGAGTTCCACGCACGCCCGGACGATCCCGGTGTCCCCGTCGGACGCCCCGAGCCCGGTGACGAAGGAGCGGTCGATCTTGAGCTCGTCCACGGGGAACCGCTGCAGGTACGTCAGGCTCGCGTACCCGGTGCCGAAGTCGTCGACGGAGATCCCGACCCCGAGGTCCTTCAGCGCGGTCAGCGTGGCCGCGGCGACGTCGGGGTCGGCGACGAGGGCGGTCTCAGTGACCTCGAGGACGAGCAGGTGCGCGGGCAGCCGGTGGCGGGACAACGTCTCGGTCACCAGGCCCACGAGGCCGGGGTCGGTGAGCTGGCGCGTCGACAGGTTCACCGACACGTCGATCGTCGCGCACGCCGGGTCGCGCGCCCAGCGGGCCGCCTGCTCCACGGCGGCGTCGAGCACCCACGCGCCGAGTTCGAGCACGAGCCCGGACTGCTCGGCGACGTCGATGAACTCCGAGGGCGGCAGCAGCCCGCGCACGGGGTGCTGCCAGCGCACGAGCGCCTCCACGCCCCGCAGGCGCCCGTCCTCCAGCTGGACCTGCGGTTGGTACAGGAGGCGGAGCTGCCCGTCGGGGATCCCGCGTCGCAGTTCGCCGAGCACGCGCAGCCGGTCGGCGGCGGTGCTGGTGCGCGAAGGGTCGTGGACCTCGACCCGCCGGCGGCCGCGGACCTTGGCCCGTTGCATCGCGACCCCGGCATCGCGCAGCGCGCGCTCCGCGGTGCCCGGTTCGGCGTGCGCGGCGCCGATGCTCGCCGACGTGACGACCTCCAGACCGGCGAGCACGACGGGGACGGTGAGCTCCGCCAGGAGCCGTTCGGCGAGGCTGGCGGCGGCGTCGAGGTCGGCGCAGTTGTCGACGACGACGAACTCGTTGGCCGACGAGCGCGCCACGAAGGCGTCCCCGCGCACCGCGGACCCCAGCCGCCGGGCGACGGTCAGCAGCAGCTCGTCACCGGCGGCGGATCCCAGGCTCTCGTTGACGACGGCGAAGTGGTCGAGGTCCACCACGAGCACGGCCAGCGGTCCGGAGGCGCTCGTGGACTCCAGGTGCTGCACCAGCCCGGCCCGGTTCGGCAGCCCCGTCAGCGGGTCCTGCAGGGCCCGGCGCCGCGCGTCGGCTTCCGCGGCGGCGCGGCGGTTCTCCGACTCCTCGGCGCGTTCGAGGGCGGCGGTGAGTTCCCGTTCGTGGGCGAGGCGCTCGGGGGCGCTGAACACGATGAGGCGCACCTCGGCCTCGGCGTCGTCGTGCGCGGGGATGCGGGTGGCGGTGACCAGTGCGGGCCGGCGCTCGCGGTCGGCGCCGATGACCTCGACGACGACCTCGCTGGTGGTGCCCACTGTCCCGAGCCGGGGGACGCTGTGCGTGGACCACAGGATCCGGTCCCCGACGGGCAGCAACCGCCCGAAGGCCGTCCCGAGCAGGTCCTCGCGCTGATGCCCCGACCAGCTGAGGAAGGTGTCGTTGACGCGGGTGATGCGCCCGTCGTCGTCGGTCGTCAGGTACCCGCAGGGGGCGTGCTGGAACAGCTCCTCGAAGGTGCTCACGCCGATCCGTCGAGGTAGGTCTGGATCGCCTGGGCCGTCTGCGCGGGGGCGCTGAGGTGGGGGCAGTGGCCGGACGCGTCCAGGGGCACCAGGGTGGCCTGAGGCAGGCGGGCGACGACCTCCCGGACGGCGCTGTCGGGGGCGAGCGCGTCGTCGCGGCACTGCAGCACGAGCGTGGGCGTCGTCAGTCGCGTCAGCAGGTCGCGGGAGTCGGTGAGGAACGTGGCGCGTGCGAAGTCGCGGGCCGTGCCGGGGTGGAGCGCGCGGAACGACGCCGTCAGCTCGTCCCCGAGCTCGGGCCGGTCGGGGACGCCCATGACCATCGGCCCCACGTCCGCCGTCCAGGACAGGTAGTTGCGGGACAGGGAGTCGAGCAGCTCGTCGATGTCCTCCGCGGAGAAGCCCCCGTCGTACCCGGTGGCGGGGTCGTCGATGTAGCGCGCGGACGGCGCGAGCATCACCAGCCGCTGGAACCGGTCCGGGGCCCGCAGTGCGGTACGGGCGGCGATCATGGAGCTCACGCTGTGCCCGACGAGGACGACGTCGCGCAGGTCCAGCTCCTCGCACACCGCCAGGAGGTCGTCGGCGTACCCGTCGAGGGAGGAGTACCGCTCCCGGTCGTAGGTCGTCGCGTCGAAGCCGCCGGCGCCCGCCTGGTCGAACACGACCACGCGGTGGGTGGCCAGGAAGGCCGGCAGCAGCCCGTTCCACGAGTGCTGGTCGCCGCCGAAGCCGTGCACGAGGAGCAGGACGGGTCCGTCCGCGCGCCCGAGGGAGCGCACGCGGTGACGGGCGGTCGCGGTGCTGCGGCCGTGGACGGCGAGGGTGGGCACGACGGCTCCTCCGGGACGGGTTCCGGTGTCTGCTGGCACCGCCCTGGGGTCTCGGCAGGCGGCGGCCCGACCTTGAGGTGGCTCCTCGCGAGGTCGCCGCCCCCGGTCGATGACGGCTCCGGCGGTCCAGCGCCTCGTCCACCGCTCTGACCAGCTCCTCGATCGACGCGCGAGGGTCCTCGCAGCGCTCAGGCACAGCCGTCGGGAGGGCAGCGAGGGGCGTCATCCACTGCAGTGCAACGAGATTCGGCGGCGAGGGGCCAGCGATTTGGTGCTGGACCGCGAGCCGCGTAATGTTCTCGATGTCGCCCCGGCGGGGCGGAAAACCGGAGCTCACGAGCTTGGGTGGTCCGCGTCGGAGGGGGTGGCGCCGGAGGTCTTGATCGGGGTTGGGTTGCAGGTTGGCCCGATGTTCGGTTAAGGTGGGGAAGTTGCCCCTATTCCGCTGGCCCTGTTCGGGGTGTGGTCGGGGTGGGTGCGTCCGGTTCTTGAGAACTCAACAGTGTGCCATAAATGTTGATGCCAATGCATTAACCCCCA